>JANQOC010000213.1 GCA_028279265.1 Hyphomicrobiales bacterium | reverse complement strand
CTTGCCATAAGCTCAACTCCACTAATGTTAACCTGAGAGAGCCTTATTATATTCGATCGGTGCACGGAAATGATTGATTCAAATCAATGGGTCCACCTGATCCAACCTTATTGGAAAGAGAAGTGCCACAGGTCTTTGAAAGCAAAACGCAAATGACAAATGATTGGTTCGACAGGTAATAGTCATTCGGTAATCCGCCGTTCTTTGTCCGATAGCTGCCATTGCGATCAAAGTTGCGGGAGTTGTTTCACCCGCGTTCCATCCTCAAGATTCGGCCCCGGAAACAGGATGATTTTATCGCCGGGCTCCAATCCATCGAGAACTTCAGTGTGGGTTCCATTAACTTGCCCGATGCGAATTTGTTTCATACGTGCGCGGCCGTCAACAACCTGAAACACGGACCATTGACCTTTGTTGCGAAACTGGGCGCTCGACGGAATTGTCAGAACATCATCCGATTCCCAGATAACGATCTGAGCTTCGACGCGATATCCATGTCCCAGGCTCTGGCGTTTTTCCAGCGGTTCATCGAACTGGATGATGACTTTGACCCGTTGCTCCTCAACGCCAAGAGCCGAGAACTTCGTAAATCCCCAGGGTTCGATACGCGTAACCTTGCCGTTCAGCGGAGGGCTGCCACCCCAATTGTCGATGACCACCCGGTTGCCCACGGCAACACGGACGGCGTCTGTAGACAGGAGTTCCGCAACGACTTCGAGATCGTTTGAAATATCGCCGATCTCAAGAATCGGCGCACCCGAAGCCAGGGTCGTCTCGCTGACCTGCATTACGCGAAGAATGCGCCCCGATACCGGTGCGATCAGCGGCATGACGGCTTCATCGGTAGCAATCTCGGAATTCGGTAGCGGGCGTTCGCCAAAACTGATGAGACGGGCCCGCGCGCTATCGAGTTCAGCCTCACGAATGGAAATAGCGGCTTTTGCCGTATCAAGAGCCGCGTAGGCTGTTCGCCATGTCCGTTCGGCCCGGTCCAGCGTTGCCTGGGGAATACTGCCCTTTTTCAAAAGAGTTCTGCTCCGTTCGACATCCAGATCGGCAAGTTCCTTGTCAGCCATAGCCTTGTTCAGGTTTGCCCGGGCCAGGCGCAATGCGGCTTCTGCAGCACTTACGGCAGCACGCGCCTGTTCCCGCGTTCGAACATCCAGAGCCGTTGGGTGAACGGGTAGCATTCGGGCAATGGTCGTCTTTCCGCCCTCGACAGGATCGCCAGGGTCCACCTCGACCCGGAGAATACGACCGGTTATTGGAGCGGAGACGACATAAGCATCACGGACCTGGGTTTTAGCTTCCTCATCGATGGAAACGGCCATCGCCATACGGTTGGCTTCCCCAATATCCACCAGTTCGGGTCGTGGCCAGAAAGCATACAGCATTCCAACGAGCAGCAAACCGGCCGCTCCCAAAGTTAACCAGGATCTTGATTTCTTTTGTGTCATAAGGCCTGTTACTCCCGCGTTTTCAAGGAAGCCACCACATCAATATTATCGATATCCCGCCTGACCAGCCAACCGGAAGCCGCAGATGCAAACAAGACCGCGAGAGCACCGACCCCATAGCTGGACGGCACAACAATGGCAGGAATTCGGTAGATATCCGTACTGAAAGCTTCGGAAATTAAAAATGTCAGGTAATAGCCGAATGCGGATCCAATCGGCAGGGCGATGAGGACAAGGACCGCCAGCTCCCCCAGCAGGACAAATGCGGTTTCTGCCCTGGTGAAGCCGATAACTCTCAGACTTGCCAGATCGCGAACTCTTTCCGCAAAGGTTATCCGGGCGCTGTTATAAACGATTCCAAAGGTTATAACGAAGGCAATCGCGGTCATTATGAAGCGCATGGCCCCAGCGCCGGAATCGAGCAGTCTGTCAAAAGCCTCACGCGTTTCCTGGCGTAGACTCACCGCCGCAACCGTAGGCATGTTTTTGATCTCTCGGTATATCTGCTCGCTGTGCTGCTGATCGATCTGCAGATAAGCGCCGGATACCCGGTTGGGCTCTTTCAAGGCGCGATTCAGAGCGCTAATTTCCATGTAAGCGGGAGAACCGAGAAGTGTTTCGGCAATTCCCACAACAGGGATTTCAAGGGTCGGACGACGCCCTTCCCGAACTTCGATTGTCAGTTTGTCACCAGGTTTGATGTTCAACACATCGGCAAGTGATATGGAAAGGATGACGCCTTCCTGGCGAATATGGATCGGCTTCAATCTGCTATCAACGGCTCGGTTAAGTTGTGGCGTTGAAATATAACCGGTAATACCGCCGCGATAAGAATGTGCGCCATTTTGGAGAAGAGCCGAAACCACCCGGTAGGGCTCGGCGCGTACCACGCCGTTCATTCTACGGAGATTGTAAACAGTGGTATCGGAAAGCGGTTCGACGAAGCTGACATTGACATCGCTTCGGTCCAGCAAGCCGAAGTTGAGATCAAGAGTTTGGTTAAATCCACTCATAATGCTCAACATTGAGACGGAAAGCGCCATACCCGCGCTTATTCCGAGGACAGTCGCGATCACCCGCCAGGGATGCCGCAATAACCTGCGAAAAACCATGCGGCTGGGCTGATCAAGAAATCTTTTCAGAAAAGCTCCGAGATCCCTGGACTTGCTGTAGTCCGGTGGCGCCGGCGGATTCATGGCGACAGCAGGCGTAAGCGCAAACACACGGGTTAGAATAAACAATCCACCTGCGGACGCCGCGGCAATCGTTACTGCGAATGCGGTGATGACGGTTGCCAAGTCGGTGCGGAATACTAGAAACGGAAATTTGTAATAGGTCTGATAGACCTTGGAAAGATTTTGTCCCGAAACAATTCCCAGAATGCATCCCAGCAGGGCACCGAGAATCGCAATGAAGAGGATAAAGCCGAAATAATGCCGACTGACTTCCCAATTTGTATATCCAAAGGCTTTCAGCAGTCCGATTTGTTCCCGTTCCGATTCGATCATCCGCGAAATAACGATGTACAGGAGAAAAGCGGCAACCGCCAGAAAGATGGGAGGAACGGTTCGGCTGGAAACCTCCAGTCCCTTGATTTCTTCAACGACAAACCGGTTTGAAAACTGATCTTCGACGCCGTAGGCGCCTAGGCCGCCATAGCTGGAGAGAAGTCGGTCGACACTATCAAGGACATCCGGCAGCCGGGCATCCGTAGCAAGAGAAATCAGGACTTCATTGAATGCGCCTTCCAGATCGTAGGCGGCAGCCAGCGCCCTCTCGCTCATCCACAAAACCGCAAACCGGGCATCGTCAGGCACAAATTCACCGGGAGCCGCGGAGTAGAGAAATTCCGGTGCCTGGGCTATTCCGACAATATTGAAAGATCGCCTGGAGCCATTCATGGTCGCCGACAGGCGATCACCCAGGTCAAGATTATGGGCTCTGGCAAACGACCTGAGGATGAGAACCTCATCTTCCTTGGATGGATTTGTCCGTCGGCCTTCAGCAAGATAGATATCGTTGAGTCGCGGTTCTCCGCGATCGGGGAGGGATACTGCCAGTGTTCGGATGGGCACGGCGACGGTGGGCAGGTTAATCAGAGCACCGCCATTAATGCGCGCCTCGGCATTTGAAACTCCGGGAAGTTCGGCGATGTCCCGCAAAATGTGTTTTGGAGCCCTTTTCAGAGAGGCAAACACATCGGCGAGTCTGTACCTGTCATAATAGGCCCGTTTGGTCTGCTCCAGCGAGTTGACGAGCCCGTCCATCATGACCAGCATGAGCACGCCGACCGCGATGACCAGAACAATGGCGCTGACCTGGCCTTTTGCGCGCCAGAGATCCCGAAGCAATTTGCGGTCGAGAACATAGCTGAAGGAACGAATTGTGTCGGCGATCACCATTCTATTTCCTCTGCCGGCAATTTCGTTTCATTCATCTCAACATGTCGGATGAGACCATCGGAAAAATGAATAACCCGATCCGCCATCGCCGCCGTCGCCGCCGCATGTGTTATGATTAAAATGGTCGATCCGAGTTCCTGATTGAGATCTTGCAAGACCTTGAGCACGGAACGGCCGGTTGTGCTGTCCAGCGCTCCTGTCGGCTCATCACAAAACAGGACATCCGGACGTTTGGCGATTGCGCGTGCAATGGCTACACGCTGCTGTTCGCCTCCGGATAGTTGAGCCGGGAAATGGTCCGAACGTTCATCCAGGCCGACAAGTGACAAAGCCTCGGCCGGATCAAGCGGATTGGCGGCAATTTCGGTGACGAGTTCGACATTTTCAAAAGCCGTCAGGCTGGGCATCAAATTGTAGAACTGGAAAACGAAACCGACATGATGGCGCCGAAATTGTGTGAGCTCGGCGTCGTTCATCGCTGTGATATCGCTGTCGTGAAAATGTACCGTACCTTCCGTGACACGATCCAGTCCGCCCAGGATGTTGAGGAATGTTGTTTTGCCGCTTCCGGATGCCCCCAGCAAAACGATAAGCTCGCCTTCCGGTATCTCAACATCCACACCACGCAGGGCATGCACTGCCGACAATCCCGAACCGTAAACCTTTGTGATCCCCGCCGTCTTAAAAGCTACGCCGGATTGCTGTTCGATCTCTGACAAGTTCATCGGCTTTCCAAACAGATGTGTGGCCGGAGCCGCGGCCAGGCAACGCACTGTAATTTCAGTCTACTGAATCTGCGACTCATACTATTGTGATGGGTTTGATTATATCCGGTTTGCCTGAATTCAAAAACAACCGCGAATTTTG
>JANQOC010000211.1 GCA_028279265.1 Hyphomicrobiales bacterium | reverse complement strand
TTTGCGCGCGCTGAACCGGTCATCGACTGTTATGCTCAGGCCGTCAGATTGCTTGGACCGGCAGGTTCCGGTCAACTGACAAAGATGGTCAACCAGATTGCCATTGCCGGGCTTGTCCAGGGTCTTTCCGAGGCCATCCATTTCGCGAAAAAAGCCGAACTCGATATTCCCGGCGTCATTGCGACCATTTCCAAGGGGGCGGCCCAGTCCTGGCAAATGGAGAATCGCTGGGAAACGATGATGAATGACGAATTTGAATTCGGCTTCGCTGTCGACTGGATGCGCAAGGATCTAAAATACTGCCTGGAAGAAGCCAGACGCAGCGGTGCTCACCTGCCTGTCGCGGCCCTTGTCGACCAGTTTTATTCCGAGGTGCAGTCCATGGGCGGCCATCGCTGGGATACGTCGAGTCTGATTGCCCGGCTGGATCGCTAGCGAATACATAGATGCGGGCATTTTCGATGCCGGAATTTGCTCGGTTTGGCCCGGGGACAGGGAATCTGGGCCTCGGGCTCAACCCCGCTTGGCACTATCTTCCGTCAGGTGATCGAGGGGCAGTTCCGTCGTGAACTTGATCTGTTCCATGGCAAAGACGGAACTGACATCGCTAATATCAATCTTGTTGATGAGTTTCTTGTAAAAAACATCATAGGCATCGATATCCGGAACAACCACGCGCAGAAGATAATCCACCTGCCCGCTCATGCGATAAAATTCGACGACTTCCGGAAATTCACGAATGACACTGTGAAATTCATCCAGCCATTTCTGTGAATGCTGGCTGGTTGTGATGGAAACGAAAACGGTAACGCCGGCTTTCACCGTTTTTGGATCGAGAAGGGCAACCCGGCTCTTGATGTAGCCGTTTTCCTCCAACTTCTGAATACGCCGCCAGCAGGGGGTCGTGGACAGGCCGACCATTTTGCCGATTTCCGACACAGGAACCGTACAGTCCTTCTGAAGAATTTCGAGGATCTTGCAATCCATTTTATCAAGCATTTAACTATCCCGTAGTCTGGACAATGAGAGGCGTTTTAACCTTGTCCGCCAGGCGAATGTGCCTCTATATATTAAAATATATTTCTCTATATCGGCAAATCTTCGGAATATCCACCTAAAAAATAATTTTTTCTCTTTGGTAATTAAAATTATTTTCTTTGCTAGTTAAAGGCTGGTGCCATTTGCAAGGGGCTAGTCCCGGCACAGGCGCGTGACTTCGCCGCGCAGATAAGGAATGAGTTCGCTCTCGAACCACTCATGCTTCTTAATCCAGTGATTGTTTCTCCAGGATGGATGCGGTAGCGGGAGAAATCTGGGATTGTCGGAAGCGTTTGTGTAATCGCGCCAGGCACGCACGGTTTCCGTCAGGTTTCGCTTTGCCCGCTCCCTCAGATGCCACTTCTGGGCATACATCCCGACGACAAGAATGAGTTCTAGATTATCAAGTGCGGAGAACAAGTCCCCGTGCCAGGTTCTGGCGCACTCCTTGCGCGGCGGCAGATCACCTCCTTTGGAATCGAGACCGGGGAAACAAAAACCCATGGGAATAATGGCGATTTTAGACGGATCATAAAAGAGATCCTCATCCACGCCCATCCAGTCCCGCAGGCGCACGCCGGAAGGGTCGGTAAATGGTTTCCCGGATTTGTGAACCCGCGTCCCCGGAGCCTGACCGCAGATACACAGCCGCGCTCCGGTTGCCACGCGCAGAACTGGCCGCGGTTCATGGGGAAGTGGTTTAGGATTCGCCGGTTCGGCACAGATCTGACAGGACCGGATATCTTTCAGCAGTGAATTCAGTTTTCTGGACATGGAGGCCGTGTTTCACAATCTTTCTAGTTTTTGGCTCTCTAGGCTATTGAACTCGGACGGCCGGCAATCTCCTGCAGCCAGCGCCCGACATTTACCAGTGAGTCCTCCAGGGGAATACGCGCGGGTTTCATGAACTGAACGGCAACGAGCCCGGTTATGTCGGCTATCGAATAGCTGTCACCGGCAATAAACGGTTGCATCGCCAGTTGGGTTTCCATGATTTCCAAGGCTTCCTGCACCCGCGGTCGGTTGGCTTCGGCCCAGGCCGGTACCTGGGGGACTTCCATTTCAGCCATTGCCGGATGGGTATGCCGAAACACCTGCGCGATGGGCATAAGCAGGTTGAGTTCCATGCGCCGGTTCCACATTTCAATCACCGCCTGTTCGAGGGGTGTTTGCCCCATCAGCGGAGGATCGGGATTCAGGGCTTCAAAATACCGACAAATGGCCACAGACTCGCTGATCACCCGACCGTCATCCAGGACCAGAATTGGAACCCGCTGCAGGGGGTTGAGCCGGGAGAAGGCCGCGTCTTTCTGATCCAGTTCATTGATGTCAATCTGCCGGCATTCAACGTCGATGTTCTTTTCCGCGAGAAAGATCCTTACCCGTCGCGGATTAGGCGCCCGGCCATCTTCAATTATGTACATGTGTCCAAGTTAATCCGGATTCAGTTGCCAGTTATACCCGACCTATTTGGCAATAAGAATCGCGTGATTGCAATTCAAATGAATGTTGCGGACATAATGCTTGCGAACAGGAAAATCTGAATTAGAACAATTCAACTCATCGCATAAATTTGTCTCGCCAGTCCCGAGGACGCAGAAACGTGCCTGACCAGATGCCTTTTTTGGCGTTACGTGCCCGGCTTTCGGCTTTTGGATAGTCGTTGTAGGAAACGGCCCAGCCTTCTTCCACCATCCACCGGTTAATCTCCTGCTGTCCGACCCGGCATACCGCAAGCAACCTGCCGCCACGATCCCGTTCCGAGCCGGTACAGTGAACATCGCGTCCGGCAATGAGCTTTCGCAAAGCACTGGTAGCCTGGCGTCCGCAGGCCCAATCCTGACCTTTTTGATTCTGGCAGAACTGCCGCCCTTCCGGGGCATCGATCCCCACCAGGCGGATCGTTTCCCCGACGATCCGGATGCTGTCGCCGTCGATGATTCTCGGTTGCCCGCTCGGTCCTGTATCCTCCGATGGTAGCAGGATCCAGAAACTGCCGATAATTCCGGCAAATACGAGGAGCGCAATCACTCTGTCCGGCCGTAATCCGATCATAATTCCGTTATTCCAGATTTTTGGAGAGAATAAAACCAAACGAAATAAACTATTTATCTTAGTTAACGAATTATTAATCCTGAATAAACCAGAATTTAGGACTTTAAGTCCTAATGTAGCCGGACCAGAAATCATAAACCGATGAATTAACTCATTGATTTCGGTTCTTTAAACGCAAGTCGATGTCAACGGTCAAAGCCGCGTTGAGTTATGGCACTGCAAAGTATATCAGAGAGTTTTTCTCAGGGTCCCCGGGCTCAAAAACCGGCGCGCGACCACACGGTCCAACAGGTCCGCGACAGGCTGGTCAATTCCTCAAAACTGAAGCCTGAATACCAGCACGATCTCCTGCTCATGTTTGTCAATAATGAGCTCGGCGCCAAATTCACCATGCCGCTGTTTGCACTCGTGGTTGCGCTCGCCGCGAGTTTCTGGGCCCCTTTTGAACAGATCGCCATCTGGTATGTTTGCCTGCTCATCACCAAGATGATCCTGCTGATTCTGTGCGCCAATTTTCCCAAGGAAATGAGTCCGGATATTCCCCTGACCCAGTGGCGCATGAAACTGGCTACTGCGGAGTTTCTTCACGGCACCATATGGATGGGGATCATCACCATCAGCCTGAAGGTGTCCGATCCCTCGGCTCACATGTTCATCTTCGCCTCGATCGTGGTTATGATCTGCATGCGCATGATGTTTGCCGCCAGCGTTCCGCAAATCGTCGCCATCGGGACCCTGCCCATGACCGCCGGCCTGGTTATCCGCTTCGCCCTGTTCAACGAACCCTTCTACTGGGCCCTCGCGGCACTAGCCATCGGCGTCCACAGCTATCTTTTCTTTCTCGTACGCGGGCTTCATGCGAATGTTATTTCGATGATCAATTTCCGGGCGATGAAAGATTCCCTGATTGCCGAAATCGAAGAAGCAAAAGCATTGTCCGACGAGGGCCGCCGTCAGGCCGAAGCCGCCAATCTTGCGAAATCCCGATTCCTTGCCACCATGAGTCATGAACTCAGGACACCGCTGAACGCCATCATCGGATTTTCCGAGGTTATGAAATCCGAAATCTTCGGCCCCCATGCAAATGTAACCTACAAGGAATATTCCCAAGACATTCATGAAAGCGGACAGCATCTTCTTAATCTCATCAATGAAATTCTTGACCTGTCCCGCATCGAGGCCGGCCGCTACAATCTCAATGAAGAGGGGATTGAGCTCGCCGGGATCGCCGATGACTGCCAGCGTCTGCTGCGTATCCGCGCGGAGGAAAAAGGGCTGAAAATTCACGAGGAGTTTCACGCAACCCTGCCGCGTCTATGGGCAGATGAACGCGCCGTTCGCCAGATGTGCCTGAACATTTTAGGCAACGCCATCAAGTTCACGCCCAAAGGTGGAAACATCTGGATCATTCTGGACAAAGACCATGAAGGAAGGCAGATCCTGCGCATTCGGGACTCCGGGCCGGGCATTCCCAAGGAAGAGATCCCCATCGTTCTCCAGAGTTTTGGCCAGGGCTCACTTGCCCATGAAACCGCGGAAGGTGGAACAGGCCTTGGCCTGCCTATCGTCCAGGGGCTCATGAAAATGCATGGCGGCGAATTGCAGCTTAAGAGTGTCCTGCGAAAGGGCACCGAAGTTTCTCTGATTTTCCCGGCGAACCGGTCCATGAATCCTATGCCCGCCTTGCCGGTTGAAAATTCCGGCGCGAAAAAACGTCTTGGCCGCGGCAGCGACAAAACCGATTATCTCGACCTTTCGCCGGAAGACCTCAAGAAATACATCGATCAGCGTTTGAACACTGCCCGATAGCTTTGAAGTCGCTTTTAGCCGGGGCTTTTAAACCCAGGGCAAAGTTAACATTTTTTAATGTTGAATGAGCTGCCATTGTTCCGCCGGTATGATTTCTTATATAGGAATTACGGCCTGTGCGGGAGTTTCGATCGAGCGTTCGCGCTCCTGAACACTGGCATGTAGAAAGCTCTAATTCTGGAGGATTGATTTTTGGGTTCATGGATTGCGCTTGGCCTGCTCATTCTGGCAGGCATTGTATTAATCGTAAATCATGACGCCGGAACAATTGCCGGTCTGGATCCGTCGCATTTTGCCGGCGTGCTGGCATCGCTGGCCCTGCTGATTTATCTCGGCGGTTCCCTGCTCTACCACTACCGCAATGCTTTCACCCAGGCGATAAAGCATATGGTGCTTTGGGCCGGGTTTGCCCTTATTCTAATCGGGCTCTACGCCTATCGTTTTGAGATCGAATCCGTGGCCTACCGCATCGCCGGTGAACTGTTGCCGGCGGGAACGACCATTGCCGTCAGCACGACCGAAAACGGCGATAAGTCGGTGCAGCTCCGCAAACGATATGACGGACACTTTATCGCCCGTTCCAAGGTCAATGGCCGATCCGTTGACTTCATCATTGATACCGGGGCGTCGACCGTCGTACTTAACGAGAACGATGCCCGCAGAATCGGTGTCGATATACGGTCCCTGCGCTACAACATACCGGTACAAACGGCGAACGGAACGTCTTTTGCTGCGCGTGTCCGCCTGAACTCCATCAGCATCGGGAATATCGTCAGAAACAATGTCGATGCCCTGATTGCCAGGCCCGGCGTCCTTCATCAAAGTCTTCTTGGTATGAATTTCTTAAACCGTTTGCGTTCTTATGAATTCCAGGGAGATTATCTGACTCTTCGAAGTTAGCCATAAGCTCGAATAAGCGAACGGTCTCCCTCTGTGTGAGTTTGCGTTGAGGGGGATTTGCCTTCCATGTCTGGTACATCTATCAAGCAGGTTGTGAACGAAGCCGGTATCTGGATTACCGTGTTCGCCATAGGGTTTGGGTCGTTCTACTATTTCGATTCTCTTTCCGGCGTTATGACGCGGGTCCTGGAAATGGGCGAAGAAAAATATCGGATGGCCAAAAGTCAAAACGCGGCTGTAGCCAAGGAAGCTGATGCGGAACCGGATTACTCCAGCTACGAAGAGCGCATTCAGGCCGGCCGCAATGGCCACTTTTTCACCACGGCGGAAATCAACGGACAGGATATCGAAGTACTGATCGATACCGGCGCATCCGCTGTTGCCTTGACCTATGAGGATGCCAACGCAATCGGATTATTCCCTACAGAACAAGAGTTTACCATCAGGCTGAGCACGGCCAACGGCATCTCGCTGGGGGCGCCGGCGGAGCTCGACAGTGTCGAAATTGGCGACATCGAGGTGCGGAACGTACGGGCCATCGTGACCCAACCGGGAGCGACGTCGATAACCCTGTTAGGCATGAGTTTCATCAAGAAGCTGGAACGTGTCGAGCTTGAGGGTGGAGAACTCGTCCTCGTTCAATAATCCGGCATCATCAGAATTCATTCGAATTTCGGATTTCTTTTAATCGAATCGATGACTGTCTGCGGCACGAATCAGCAGCCGAAACGCGATGTCGTTTCCGGCTCATCCACGCGGTAAACGATGTTGCAACAAACCCCTTGCAAATTTTTGCGGCTGCGGGTTTTCTGAAGGCGAACACAAAACGGGGGCTATTTGGGGTGAATAAATTGAGCGGCGCTGCCTCAATCAAACTTCTCCAAACATTTTCCCGACACAGCCTGATGGGCATACTTGACAACACAATTGAAATTTATGGTTAATGAATGCTTAAACAAATTGAGACGCATATGTTTCCCAAACCTCGCCAAGATCTGACACCGAACACTGCCGCGTTTGAATCTCTCCCTCTGGTCAAGGATACGGGCTTTAGAGAATATGACGCCCGCTGGCTGTTCCCGGAAGAGATCAATCTCATGGGTCTGCAGGCCATCGGTCTCGGCATGGGCACATATTTCGGCCGCAAGGACATACCGAAACGTATTGTCACCGGCCATGACTTTCGCTGGTACTCGGGTTCCGTCAAACAGGCCTTGATAAACGGCCTGCTGGCGTCGGGCATGGAGGTCTACGACATCGGTCTTGCACTGTCGCCCATGGCTTATTTCGCCCAGTTCGAACTCGAGGTGGAGGGGGTGGCCATGGTCACCGCCAGTCACAATGACAATGGCTGGACCGGTATTAAAATGGGATTTGAACGCCCCCTGACCTTTGGTCCGGACGATATGTCGGCTCTGAAAAAAATCGTTCTCGAAGGAGATTTTGATCTCTCCCAGGGCGGACAGTATCATTTCGTTTCGGATTTGCGGGAACGCTATATCGCTGATCTCACCAACCGGGAAAAATTCACCCGAAAGCTGAAAGCGGTTGTCGCCTGCGGCAATGGTACTGCCGGGGCCTTCGCCCCTGATGTTCTCGAAGCGCTTGGCTGCGAGGTTATCCCCCTCAATACCGATCTCGACCACTCTTTTCCGAATCACAATCCCAATCCTGAAGATCTGAAAATGCTCAACGCCATTCGTGACGCCGTGACATCCAGCGGCGCCGATGTCGGTCTCGCCTTTGACGGTGACGGCGATCGATGCGGCGTAGTCGACAATCAGGGTCAAATGATTTTTGCAGACAAGGTCGGCGTGATGCTGGCGCGCGAACTTTCAGCGCAGCATGACAACGCCAAATTCGTCGCTGATGTCAAATCCACCGGCCTCTTCCTGACGGATCCCGTTTTAGAACAAAATGGCGCGAAGACAGATTTCTGGAAAACGGGGCATTCCTACATTAAGCGCTACAGCCACGAAAACGGGGCTCTCGTCGGCTTTGAAAAATCCGGCCACTTTTTCTTTAACCCGCCTGTGGGCCGCGGTTACGATGATGGTCTCGTCTCCGCTATCGCTGTTTGCGACATGCTTGACCGAAACACCGACAAGAGCATGAGCGAACTCCTTGCCGCCCTGCCCAAAACCTGGCAATCGCCAACCATGTCTCCCCATTGCGATGACAAGCTCAAATACGGGGTCGTCGAACGGGTTGTGCAGCACTACCAGAAGCAGGCTGCCGATGGCGCACAAATTGCCGGACAAGCCATTCGTGAACTCATAACGGTGAACGGTATTCGCGTTGTTCTGCAGGACGGCACCTGGGGCCTGGTCCGGGCGTCCTCCAACAAACCGGAACTGGTTGTCGTCGTTGAAAGCCCGACATCTGAAGAGAACATGCACGCCATGTTCAAGAATATCGATCTGCTTCTCGAAGATTATCCGGAAGTCGGCGAATATAATCAGAAGATCTGAAGCAACGCCTGCGCGCTATCGATCGCTGACCCGTTCAGGCGACGAGGACGGGTTTTGCTTCACGGGTTTTCTCGACAAACCTCAAGGCGTCACGCAAGACCTGAACCCCGGCCCCGGGCTTGACCGCCTCGACACTTAAATGCCGTCGAAAAACGCGTGCACCGGGCTCCCCCTGGTATAGGCCGAGAATATGCCGGGTCATCTGGTGCAGACGCACACCTTCTTCGCACCGGGCTTCCGCGTAAGCGACAAAGCGCCTGAAGATCTCATCCCGTCCTGGTGGCCCTTCGGGGCTGTCAAAATAAACCCTGTCCACCTCCGCCAGCAGATAGGGATTCTGGTAGGCCGCACGCCCAAGCATGACCCCATCAACATGATCCAGATGCGCCAACCCCGCCTCGGCGGAGGAGATACCCCCATTCAAAACTATTTCAAGGTCGGGAAAGTCCCGCTTCAGCTTATAGACCCGGTTCCAGTTAAGCGGCGGCACCTCCCTGTTCTCCTTGGGACTCAAGCCTTCGAGCCAGGCTTTGCGCGCATGCACAACAAATACTCGGCACCCCGCCTCGGCAACAGTGCCGACAAAGTCATCAAGAGCGGTTTGCTCATCCTGGTCATCTATACCGATACGGCATTTGACGGTCACAGGAATATCGACTGCCTGTAACATACCCGACACGCAGTTCCGCACGAGTTCCGGGGTCGCCATCAGGGCGGCTCCGAACTGGCCGTGTTGCACTCTCGGTGAAGGACATCCGACATTCAGATTGATCTCGTCATACCCCCACGACGCGCCGATTCTGGCCGCCTGCGCCAACTCGTGAACGTCCGATCCCCCGAGTTGGAGGACAACCGGGTGTTCCTCTTTCGAATATCCAAGCAGTTTCTTCCGATCCCCATGCAGAATGGCTTTGGCCGTTATCATTTCCGTGTAGAGGATTGCGCGCGAGCTCAGCAGCCGATGAAAGGCGCGGCAATGACG
Organism: Hyphomicrobiales bacterium; assembly: GCA_028279265.1. Classification (GTDB taxonomy): domain Bacteria; phylum Pseudomonadota; class Alphaproteobacteria; order Rhizobiales; family CAYWUX01; genus JANQOC01. Next base: position 529 of record JANQOC010000211.1, on the reverse strand, counting down.
ATCCGTCCAGTCCATCATCGGCGCGACACAAAAACTATGCGATTGGTTTTTCATGGTTTTTCTATCATCTGGTGGGGTAAACCAAGATCATGCACACATTCTTTTGCACGTGTGCATCTGGTTTTGCAACTCTACAAATTCGCGCTGCTCATAGACTGCACAAAGATGGCCGCATTAACATAACTTCCTTCTGGACACTTGCGGGTTCAAGTCCGTCTCAGAGGCCAATATAGCTCCAAAACCTTTATCCTCAAGACCGAAGCTGAAGTCCGTGCGCAAAGATTGGAAAATGCTGCAGAGATATACGCATCTGAAACCGGAGCAGTTGGGCGTCAGCGCAAGTAGCGGGGCAGCGTTTCGCGCCAAGCATCCCCGACTCTGTTAGGTTTTGCACATGACTTACCGCCTGCCGAACGGTTGTCGTAATAGCGCATATCTACTGCACTCCCGGCGCCGGGATCAATACTACATTTATCTCCGCAGGCTCGTGATTTTTCCTTTTCAATCGGGGGAGGATTTCGCTACTCTG
>JANQOC010000209.1 GCA_028279265.1 Hyphomicrobiales bacterium | reverse complement strand
GATCAGATCGAAGCCATGACCATGGCCGATCGCATTGTGATCATGGACCAGGGGGAGATACAACAGGTCGGAACCCCCCGGGAAGTTTACACATCACCGGAAAACTTGTTCGTTGCCGGGTTTATCGGCTCCCCATCCATGAACTTCCTCGACGGGGAACTTTATTCCGAGGGTGGAAAACTGTCCGTAAAAGGGAATGGTTTTTCCCTGCCCGTGTCCGATCGATTGCGCTCCAAAGCCGAAGGCGCCAATCAAAAGGCGGTCGTGGTTGGCCTGCGACCGGAACATTTTTCTGCAACGTCCGATGGCGTTGGCCAAAAGGCCGAGATCAGCCTCAATGTCGATGTCGCGGAATATATAGGCTCGAGTCAGTTTCTCGCTGCTTCCATCGATGGCAAGCAGATTACCGCCACCGTTGATGTCGGTCCGGATGCAAGCCCGATGGAGTCCGGAACATATTATTTTGATGTAGACCGCATGTATCTTTTCGACAAGGAGACCGGTTTAAGCATCTAAATCACTTTTGAACGAGAAGAAAAAACCATAAACAACTGGAGGAAAATTATGGAAAGACTCTTCAAATCTGTTGCAATTGCGCTGTTGACGATTGTTGTGACCGTCAACTTTGCAAATGCAAATCCTTATGAAAAGTATAAGGGCAAAACAATTGTCGTGAGCTGGCCGGCTCTCAGCCATTTCCAAAAAGCCGAAAAGCTGATTGAAGAATTCACAAAAGAGACAGGCATTAATGTCGAAGTGGACGCTCTTCAATACTTGAAGCTGCGTGACCGGCAAATTCTTGAAATGTCAAAACCCAGGGGCGAGTATGATGTCGTATCGTGGGTTGTCATGTGGAAGGGCGAGTATGTATCCAAAGGCCTTCTGACCCCGCTCAGCCAGTTCTTCACCAACGGCGCCCTGGTCGATCCTAAGTACGATATTGATGATATCGCCGATGCTTATCTGCAGAATGGTGGTGTTGTCGGCGGTAAAAAGGGGTATATGCCCGGAAAATCCGGTGCCCTTTATGGCGTACCATTTGGCGCCGAGACATCCATTCTCGCCTATCGAAAGGATATCCTGGAGAAGCAGGGAATTCAGCCGCCAAAAACTTATGACGAACTTCGGGCTGCCCTCAAAAAACTCAATGCTGCGGGCACACCGGCTCTGACATCCCGTGGAAAGACCGGTCACCAAGTGACCGCCGGCTGGTTGCTTCACCTCGCCCCCCTCGGTGGCAAGATATTTGACGATGAGTGGAACCCGGTGTTCAACAATGCCGCCGGCGTTGAAGCCGCGCAGATCATGCGTGAAATCGCCCAGACAGGTCCAAAAGGTATACCTTCATTTGGATTTGGTGAAGCTGCCGCTGCATTTCTCGGCGGCGGGGCGGCGATGTATATTGATACATTGAAAATCGCTGCCATGGCCCGGGATCCCAAGCTTTCGAAAGTCGACGGCAAGGTCGGCTATGCCCTGCATCCCGTTGGCAGCCGTTGCGGATCTGAAACCGGCGGGTTTGCTGTCGGTATTCCGGCAAATTCCCAGAACAAGGAAGCGGCGTTTCTGTTTATTCAGTACATCACGTCCAAGGCCGGCGATAAGCGCATGGTTGAACTTGGTGGTGACCCCATTCGCATGTCGACCTACAAGCATTTCAATGACAAGTTTGCTGAATATCCGGTTATCCTTGAGCAGCTTCCCTGCGCCGATCCGGATTGGCGTCCGCTCATTCCCGAGTGGAACGAGTTGAACATTGACGTGCTCGGACAGGCCCTGACGGAGGTTATCACTACCGATAAACCAATTCAGCCGATCATGGACGCTGCCGCCAAAAAAGCGCGGGCGATCATGGAACGGGAAGGCTATTACAGTTGGGCGAACTACCGCAAATAAGCGGGGAACGTCCTTTCTCCCGGAGGGGAACTGGATTCTACAGTTCCCCTCCATTCCTTAATTTAGTATTCGTTCCGAGCAATCTGATCCAGGCAATGTGATGAGTGACGCGGCCCTCCCATCCCGAGACTACCGAGCCCTGACACCTTATTTGTTTATCGCTCCGGCCGTCCTGGTCATGGCCGCGGGCCTGGTGTATCCGGTTATTGATGCGATTTATCTCAGCTTCTTCAATTGGAAGATAGGTACGCCGTTTTCTACCGCTGACAATGTCGGATTATCCAATTATGCCCGTATGTTTACCGATCCTGATGTCTGGGAATCCATCTGGGTCACATTCCGTTTCGGCTTCTGGACAATTTCCCTAGAGATGTTCCTGGGCGTGTCTCTGGCCCTTCTCCTGGAAAAGCCAATACGTGGGGCCTCCATATTCCGGACCATTTTTATACTGCCGCTGATGGTTTCACCGGTCGTGGTTGGACTGATCTGGCGATATTTGTTCGATGCCCGCGTTGGTTGGATCAACTACTATCTCGGTATCTGGTTTGGCATTGAACCGCAGGTTTGGCTGGGAGATGCGGAGCTCGCCTTTTTTGCCATCGTGTTCACCGATATCTGGCAATGGACGCCATTCATTTTCATCATCGTCATTGCCGGTTTGCAGGCCCTGCCGTCCGAAGTCCTGGAAGCGTCGCGCATTGACGGAGCCAATTGGTGGCAGCAGATATTTCTTGTCAAACTCCCGATGATCAGTTCAATCCTTCTCATCGCGCTGCTGATGCGACTGATCGATGTCTTCCGGGCGCTGGAAGTCATGTTCATCATGACCGGGGGAGGTCCGGGACGGGCCACCGAACTCTTGTCTCTCCATATTTATAACAGAGCCTTTGATGCGCAGCTTTTAGGTTACGCTTCGGCGATTGCCGTTTTGCTGATCGTTATTGTTTTTGTTCTGTCCCTGGCAATCCTGGTCATTGGAAATCCCATGAAAGATAAGGCCGATGTATAACCGATTGGATAATCCCTGGCGTGTTACAGCGCATTATCTTTGTCTTGTCGTCCTGGCCATCATATGCCTGATGCCTATTTGGGTGATGGTATCCACATCGTTCAAGGATCAGGTGATGATTTTCGAAGGCAAGCCAATCTGGTTTTTCTTCTTCCCGACCTTCGATAATTATGAATTCATCATGGGGCGGGGGCGGTTCGACCGCTTCCTGTGGAACTCAGTGATTGTCGCCTCGGTGTCAACGTTTCTCACACTTTTTCTTGGCGGACTCTGCGCCTATGCGCTGGCACGATCCGAGTTCAAGGGACGCAAATTTGTTGCCAATGCGACACTGCTTGTGCGCATGGTACCACCGGCCGTCCTGGCCGTACCCGCTTTTGCCATCGTCGTATCCTACGGCATAAGCAATGACCTGGCGGTTCTGATCTTCTTCTATACGGCGCTAAATCTTCCGTTCGCCATCTGGCTCCTGTTTGGTTTTTATAAGCAGATACCTGTTGAACTCGAGGAAGCCGCCATCGTCGATGGGGCATCACCGCTACAGGTCTTCTTTCGGGTGTTGCTGCCGCTCATGAAGTCAGGTTATGCCGTGGCCGGTATATTCACATTCCGAATTGCCTGGAACGAATTCATACTGGCGCTTCTGCTGACGGGGCGAAGAACGCGTACGCTTCCGGTGGCCGTCTCCGGTTTTCTCACGGATACGGGCGTAGAGTGGGGGCGCATCATGGCGATTGGTACACTCATTGTCATTCCGCCTTTGATTTTCACATTTTTCGCTGCCCGACAGATCATCGCGGGCCTGACGGCGGGATCTGTGAAGGGATAATTTCCAGCTCACCTGATACCACTGCGTGGGCAAATCGGCTTCCTCGTCAGTCAGCCAGCCCAAATCGACGAAATGCTTCAGGTGGCGCCTCGTGGCGGTTGAGTTCGGCGACGATTGTCGCTTTTAGCAGATCTTCTCTTTCCGGCATGGAAATCGGCTGCAATTGGCCCGGGTCCGTCTGTAAATCATAAAGCACCGTATTGGTATCCTCGAGCTTTGCACCCTGTCCGGAACCCCTTCGTGCCGGAAGTTTGAGCACCGGGAAACCGCGGGCAAAGGCAAATTCGTTTTCCAGACTCGCGTCTGTAAATTCCTCCCTGCGAAAGAACGACTTCTGGTGTGTCGGCATGAGTGTGTACTCATAGAGTTCCTGACCATCCAGATCATCGGGATAAAGGAAATAGGTATAGCGTCCGTCTGTAATGTTTACCGACGCCCCAAAGCGACCGTAGATGACCGCCGTCCTGTCGATTTTATCTTCTTCCAGCACAGAAATGAGCGAATGTCCGAGTACCTGGTCAGGGATATTGACGCCGTTGAGTTCAAGCAAGGTCGGCATGATATCGATGGTCTGAGTGAGGGCGTTTCGCCTTTCGCCGCCATACTGGCGAAATTCGGGGTGATGGAAAATGAGGGGGATGTGGGCGACCTCATTGTAAAACGGCATCCGGCTCTTGGCCCACCACTCATGTTCCGCCAGCATAAAACCATGATCCGTGGACACGATCAGCGCCGTGTTTTCCCACAAGCCATGGCTGTCGAAATAGTCGAGAAGTTTACCGAGATAAGTATCACACATGGTCACCAGCGCCGAGTAGTTGGCCTGGATCTCGCGGATTTCTTCGGGTGTTTCCTCGACGCGGTTATAGCGCGGCCAGTTCAGCACCTGACCCTGATAGTCGCTATGGTAGTGGACACGGTATTTTTCCGGCGCAAAGAACGGTTCATGCGGATCAAAACATTCGATCTGTAGAACCCAGTTATCGGCGTCGCGATTATTGTCCAGGAACTTCCAGGCACTCTCAAAACACTGGACCATGGAATAATCGTCTTCGCCGTGAATGAATTCACGGTTGATCATGGCCTGAGCCCGTCCGGATTGAGTCCGAGGCGGGTCATATTGCAGGGGATGGTAGAGGCGTTGAAATTTTTCGTCCGGAGGGTCTACCAGTGCAGCCCAGGGGTCCCATTCCTGTCCCCGATATAGCTCCCAGCTGTTGTAGCGGTTGTGGTAAGTCGCGCCGCCATCTTCAAAATAGTGGTAATGGTCGGTGATCAAATGGCTGTAAATTCCGGAATTCTTCAGGAGATCCGGGAACGAATGATCATAGGGCTCAAGCGGTCCCCAGCTTCGATGAAGGAAATTTAGGCGCCCCGTGTGAATGTCGCGGCGCGCCGGCATGCAGGGCAGGCTGCCGACATAGTGATTGTCGAAAACAACTGCGCGCTCTGCCAGTCGCGAAAAATTATGTGTGATGGCCGTTCCGCCATAGCACTCCAGGGCCCGGCGATTTAAGGAATCGAAGAGAAGAAACAGGGTACGCATCAAGGGTTTCTGAGGTTGTTCATGGTCATGAGCCCCGATTTTCCGATTGTCAATTATTAGACAGGGGCTGGCGTTGCACTGCGACCACCACGATCTATGAGGGCTTTAGCGCCTCCATACTGTTCGATGAGTTTTGCCTGATCCGCTTTCGCCGCCAAATCCGTCTTTTCGGGATCCAGTATGGACCGCAGGTCTGTTTCAAATTCCTCTAATAGATCTTTATAGGCAGGATCCGTCGCCAGATTATCCAGCTCTTCCGGATCGTTGCGGAGGTCGTACAATTCGGGATCGTAACCGACATAGTGAATATACTTGTAGCGTCCTTTGCGGATCATATATTCAGCGCTTTTTGATGCCGTCGCATGATATTCACTGAACACCAAACGATCAGGTTCATCGTCTTCTTCAATGACTTTAAACAGTGATCGCCCCGGTAACGCCGCTTCTTCCTTATCCGGTGCCAGGCCAACGGACTCCAGGATCGTCGGATACATATCGATCAGAGAGACCGGCGTTTGCTTCACCACATTGGCTGGAACATCGGGCCCGGCCATGATCAGAGGTATGCCTGCGGATTCCTCATACATGGTTGACTTTCCCCACAGGCCGCGGGCGCCGAGATTTTCTCCGTGGTCACTCAGAAAAACAACATTTGTTGTTGCCGCCAGACCGGTCTGATCTAGGGTTTTGAAGATTTGGCCGACATTATCATCGATGAAACTGCAGAGACCGAAATAAGCAGCAATGGCTATGCGTCGCTGTGCGTCATTTTCAAAGTACTGATCCCAGGTGTAGCAGTTTTCGAAGGCTTGCCACCATTCCGCTGGACCGGAGTTCTTGTCTGTCCGAGCTTTCGGTAAGGGAATTTTCTCGGGATTGTAGAGTTCGTAAAACTCCGGCGGGCAGACCATGGGATAGTGGGGACAAATATAGGACACAAAAGTCACCCAGGGTTTGTCCGTTCCTGAATCTGCCTGGCTTTCGAGCCACGAGCAGGTGTTCGTCGTGATTTGACGATCATAATCTATATATTTCGTGTGCCCGGGACCGATATTATCAGCCAGATCACGACACTGATCACGCCGCGGCGGATTGTCGCGAACCAGTCCCATGGTATCCCCGCCCTGATGGATATGCATAGGGATGGTTTGTTCATCAAATCCCGTGGGGCTGGCCTCATCGACATAATGCAGTTTGCCAATTGAGCGCACAGGTATATTTTCCGCCTGCAACCGATGTCCCCAGCTTTTGACACGGCCATCATAGGCCTGGCAGTTGTCCCAATAGCCGGTTTTGTGCGTGTACTGGCCGGTTGCAAAAACTGCCCGCGCCGGAACACAGATGGGTGAGTTCGTATAGGCCCACTGAAAACGCGTGCCGCGCTCGGCCATACGGTCGAGATGAGGTGTTTTGACCAAAGGGTGCCCATAACAGCCCAGAGCTTTGGGACTGTGCTCATCATCCATAATTACAAGTAAATTGCGCTGTGCCACGAGCTATCTCCTAGTGGTCGATGTCATTGCCGACTTCTTCCGATAATTCATTGAGGACCAGTTTCTGAATATCGATAAAGGCATCATCCGTAACTGATCTGGGATAAGGCAGGTCGATGTCAAATATCTTTTTAATACGGGAAGGCCGTGCGGAAAACAGGAAAACACGATCGGACAGCAAGATGGCTTCTTCCACGGAGTGTGTCACAAACAGGGTCGTTTTTGCCGTTTCCCGGTGCACACGCGCCAGATCCTGGATCATCAGGGAACGCGTTTGAGCGTCCAGGGCCCCAAACGGTTCATCCATGAGAAGAACATCCGGGTCGTAAGCCATGGCGCGGGCGATGGCGACGCGCTGCTGCATGCCGCCGGACAGAGAGTGGGGATATTGTTCTTCAAAGCCCTCGAGGCCGATCATTGTTACCAGGCGACTGACTTTTTCATCAATTTGCTGCTTGCTTTCATTTCTCAGATGCAGCCCATAGGCAATATTGTTGAATACAGTCCGCCAGGGAAACAGGACGTATTCCTGGAAAACAATGCCACGGTTGGAGCCCGGCCCTTTGATCGGTTTATGATCGAGCGTCAGAGACCCGGCCGTTACCTGTTCAAATCCGCCGACCATATAGAGAAATGTAGATTTTCCGCATCCGGACGGTCCAAGAAGAGCAACAAACTCGCCGTCGCGGATTTTCAGGGTGACATCGGCAATGGCATCGACTTCATTTGTCAGGCCCTCATTGTAAATTTTACGGACACCTTCCGCTTCAATCTTAACCTGGTTTGTCTCCGGCATGGCTCGTTCCTGAAGTGACCCGTTCACTAAATTTCCAGTTTCCAATGCGGCCTGCTCCTAAATTCTCTTCTCTGTTGTGGTTCCCCAACGGACAACAGTGTTCTGTTCCAGATATTTGAAGATGACATTTTCGAGCATAAGTCCAATAAGGCCGACAACAACAATACCGGCAAACATGGATTCCGTATCGAAGAAGGTGCGCGCGTCATAAATCATGAATCCAATGCCATAAGCCGTAGATGCGAATATCTCAGCCGCAATCACGGCGCGCCAGGCGCGTCCAAGGGCCAGCTTGTGGCCCGCTATCAAATAGGGAAGGGATCCGGGAATGACGACAGTGCGCAATATCTGCCATCGGGTCGCCCCTGCGGTTTGCGCGGCCCAGATCATTTTTTGCGGTATGGATTGGACCCCCGCCGCGGCCGTGTAAATGATTGGGAAACTGGCTCCCATGATGACAATGATAATCACGGTCTTCATTCCAAGTCCGAACCAGAGAATGATAACCGGTACGGTGGCAATGTTGGGTACGACCATGAACATTGTAATGATCGGACGCAGCCATTGATAAACGAGAGCATTGATCCCCATGAGTAGGCCAATGGCGGAGGACACGAGAGCGGCAAGGAAAAAACCGGCCAACAGACCGAACAGGGTGGCGCCAATATGTCTCAGCATCAGATAGCTCGGTGCTGTTCCATCCCCTTTTCCCAGCATTTCAAAAAATCGGCCGAGGATAGCGGACATCGGCGGAAACAGGGCTTTGTCGACGATTTCAATGCTGGCGACCAGTTCCCAAAGCAATCCGAACAGGACGATTGAACTCACCGTAATGGCATGGTTTTTATACTTCGCCGAAACCATAATTTATCCCACCCTTCAAATACCGTGTGAAATTCGGTTGAAGCTCATTCGAAAACACCATTTTGGCGCGCGTACCCGCCTGGAGTTCGGGAACAATTCCAGGGGCGACGGTGTTATTCGGTGAGAAGAGATTTTCCCTCTCACCGAAACCCATCGCGTCTATTTACGGATTTTCAATGCCGCCTGATAGTATTTGTCATTCATGAATTGTTTGAAGTCAGGTTTGTCGCCGCGATACTTTCCCCGGGCTTTCAAAGCCGTGAAAATAGCATCGAAAACCTGTTCTTTCTTCGGCGTCAATCCATGCTCATAAACAAAGTCATTGATACCGATTTCAAGAACTTCAACAGGCAAATCCCGGCCGAGCTTTTTTAATCCCTGGGACAGCAGCTTCGCCCCATTTTTCGGATCCTTGATAATGAGTTCCTGGGCATCGATTGCGGCGGCCATGAACCGGGTCAGCACATCCGGATTTTTCTCGGCATAGGCTTTTCTCGCGGTCCACGTGGCCTGGCCAAGGTTGGCGCCCTTGAAGTCCATGAGAATTTTAGCAACGCCTTTATGTACGGCGACCGATGTAATCGGCGCAAACCAGATCCCTGCATCGACCGATCCCGATTCCAAGGCCGCAACGATTGAGGCCGGTGCCGTATTGAGGATCTGGAAGTCCGTTACCTTACAGTTGTTCTTCGCGCACCAGTCCCCGAGTGCCCGGTAAGATCCGGAGCCTATCTTGTTGGCTATTTTCTTGCCCTTGAGATCCTCAATGGATTTATAGGGCGAGTCTTTGCGGACAAGGACTTTTGCGTATCCCCCGTCCGTTGTCCAGGCATTGCCGATCACCTCAAGTTTTTTGACTTTCAGGAGTGCGGAAACCAGGGGTGCACCGCCGACAATGCCCACGTCAACGGAACCGCCAATGAGCGCTTCGGCCATTTCAATTCCGGTTTTGACGCGCACAACCTCAATATCGAGATCATATTTCTTGGCCACACCGCTTTCAAGCAGGACCACATCCAGGTTTGTGTTTCTGGATCCCATGCGAATCTTGTCGGCTGCATCCGCGATTGTTGTATGGACAAAGGTTATGGCCATAAGAGCCGCAACCATTGCGAATAGTTTTTGGCTTAGATTCCGAAACATGTGTTCCTCCCTTTGATATCGATTGTTTTGGTTAAGTCTCAGTTGTCTTCTTCGAGGGCGAGTAAACTTGCTCTTAAAATATGTTCCTTCATGAATTGCCTGGCCGCCTCAGGATCCTGAAAGCAAATGGCCGTCAGAATCTGTTCATGCTCTTTCTGGGATGCGGAAATTTTTTCTTTCCGGGCAAACTGTGCTTTTTGAAAGGGGGCCGTTTGTATGCGAACGGCGGCCACGGAACTAGCTAGGACAGGATTACGAGCGCATTGCGATATCATATGGTGAAAACGGCGATTGGCTTTTGCAAACAGCTCGGAGTCATCGCTGACTAAGGCCTTATCACCTTCAAGATAGAGCGTCTCCAGTTGCTTTTTTTCTATCAATGTCGCGCGCGATGCGGCCCAGTAGGCGGTTAGGGCTTCCAGTTCCGCTGCGGCTTCGAATGCGTAACTTATTCGTTCCTTATCAATAGGGACGATCTTGGCGCCCCGCCTTGGACGCAGTTCGACCAGTCCAGCCGTATCGAGTTGCCGCAAAGCTTCTCGCACCGGTGTGCGTGAAACCCCGAACTGATTTGCCAGTTCATTCTCATCCAACCGACTTTCAGGGGCAAAGTCGCCGTTCAATATCTGGTCCGCCAGCCTGCGCCGGATGGCATTTGCCAGTGTGTCGCGTCCATCTACGGCGATGACGGGGCCTTTCGCCGTTTTTGTGCCTTTCTTCGTCGCTTTCAGTCGTTTTTGCATACAATAT
>JANQOC010000199.1 GCA_028279265.1 Hyphomicrobiales bacterium | reverse complement strand
GAAATCGGCTTCGGCCGTGGAAAAGGAAAGCAGTTCGCTTCCCTGGCAGACACAAACAACCAGTGAGCAGATTGCAGCGGCTGAAAAAGCGGCTGCGGCGGCAAAGTTGAAGGAGAAAAAGGCGAAGGATGCCTGGCGCCATCAAATGCTGAATAACTTATCGAATTAGTTTCATGAACGAGGGCCGGATCTCTGAGTTAGGAAACGGACAAGTCCAATGTTTAAAAATATTCTATCGATTATCTGTACCGTTGTAGCTTTTGGGATGCTCTGGTTTGTTCTGTCACCAGGCGAACTCGTTGCCCAGAGTGCTGCCGAGCATAAAGAGGTATTGCCCTGGCAAACCAGCCGGCAAGTCGATCTTCCCTGGGACAGGAGCGTAAAGAAACCGGTTGTTACCCGGGCCAAATGCAGCGGTCCCTACAAAGTGACCGCGGCCAGTTCGAATGTCTACTTTGCGAACGCTCTCAAAAATCGCTCGGACAACTGCGTCGAAATACAATTGAAAGGCTCCCGCAATAATCAAATTGCAATCGTTGAAGCCACGCTTAATACAACGTCCACCGTGAAAACCAAGAACCCGATTACGCTGGCGATTTATTCCGGTGCCGGAGGTGACACGAACGGGGATCTCTGTACGTCGTCCCAGGTCGCTGCCGCCAAGGGCAAAAGGGCTGCGAGTTTCGTCTCCTGCACGTTGCCCCTGAGGTTCAAGACCGTATCGGTCTTCCGTGCCGTGGCGACACCGCGGGACTCGGTGGCCCGTACATCCGATTTCTTTCTGCGCCTCAGCGTCCGCGTACAGTCGGGGAATGTCATTAACCTGGCGGCTCAGTAAGCGCTAAGCACCCGGAAATTACTTCCTTTCCAGTTTTAGTGCCTTGGAATTCAGGCACTGACGGCCCCGGGAACCGGACCTCCCTAAGGGAGCGTATTGCAAAAGTTGTCAAGCCCGAGAAAAATAGCTAAGTCAATACTCGAATTAAGTCGTTATTCGATTTAAGCCATTAATCGAATTACAGGCTTTCACTTCCGTCATTCCCAGCTAAGGTTCCCTCACAATGCTCTTTTCATGCGCCCATCATGCTCCGGAAACGGACCACGGTCACGGACAAACGGTCAAACACAAATCGAAACATCTGACGGTCGATATTCACTGTCACGTCCATGTCGCAGCGGCCGATCAAATGGTGCAGGACTTTCCCGAGGACAAACGACCACCGGCGCAAATCGACAACAATCCGCTGACAGCAGAAATCAACCGCAAGTCGCGGGAGCAGTTATGGCCGAAGCTGATTGACCCGTCAGTGCGCATTAAGGACATGGATGCTCAGGGGGTTGATATCCAGGCCCTGTCGCCGTCGCCATATCAGTATAATTATGCCTATCCCGCCGATTTTGCCCGCGAGACTTCCCAGATCGTCAACAACCGCATCGCCGAATTTGTCGCCGCCTATCCGGACCGGTTCGTGGGGCTTGGAACGGTGCCGTTGCAGGACGCGGAAATCGCGGTGACGGAGCTCGACCGTTGTATCGATGAGCTTGGTTTCAAGGGGATTGAAATAAATTCCCATGTCAACGGGCAGGACCTGACAAGGGCTAACCTGGAATCATTTTTCGCGCGTGCCGAAGAGCGGGGCATTGTTCTCTTCCTTCACCCCATCGGTACCAGTTTTAAAGAGCGCTTCGGTGAGAATTATTTTCGCAACCCCATCGGCCATCCACTGGAATCCGCGCTTGCCGTGGGCCATCTCGTTTTCGACGGCTATTTGGAGCGCTATCCCGGGTTGAAAATATGCGTTGCCCATGGTGGCGGATACATTCCGGCCTATGCCGGGCGGTTCGACCACCCCTTTGATCTGCGCGAAGACTGCCGGCAGAATATTTCGAAGCCGCCCTCGGAGTATATCAAGAAACTTTATTTCGATACCGTGGTCTTCACTGACCACCAGCTGAAATATCTGGTGGATGTCTGGGGCGCCGATCACATTGTTATGGGTACGGACTATCCCTACGATATGGCCGAGCCGGATCCCGTCGGTCATGTGCAGTCGACCCAGGGCTTGAGTGAAGAACAGGAAGCTCTCATATTAGGGGGGAATGCCGCGGCTCTGCTGAACCTCGATCCGGAACTCATTTCCAGGCTGGTTGGGGCGAAGGCGCATTGAGTGCGGCGCGGATCGAAAGTACCACTTAATTCAAGCGACCTGGGAACGAACATATGCCCATAGGCAAGATCACTGAATTATTCAATCGTATCAATACGGACGATGAGTCTCTCCAGCGTCTGCAGGATGAAGAACTCAAACTCGCGTCCGCGGCCCTGTTGGTGCGGGCGTCCCTTGCCGACGGGTCCTCCGATGGCACGGAAGCCGGTAAGATCGATACGGTTCTGAAGGAAAGGTTCGATCTCGACCAGGAGGAGACAACCGCACTCATAGAGGCAGCCAGGAAAAGGGAGGCGGACTCGGTCGACCTCTATGGCTGCACGAGCGTGATCGCCCAGAATCTCGATCAGGAAGGACGCCAGAAAATTATCGAAATGATGTGGGATGTCGTACTTGCCGATGGTGTCATTGATGAGTTCGAGGCAAATCTCGTTTGGCGCACTGCGGAACTGATCGGTGTAAGCACCCGTGACCGGGTTCGGCTTCGCAAGCTTGTCGAAAGCCGAAATGACTAAGCCTATGAGTTTCGGTCCGCGACCGAATAATGACGGCGAGCGGGTCCTGCGAATTGACGGTCGCTCCCCCTGCTCGGTCATTACCGGGGCCACGGAAGGGTTGGGGCGTGCTTATGTCGATGAACTCGCCGCTCTCGGACACGATCTTGTGCTGATCGCGCGTTCGGAGGCAAAGCTGATCGAAGTCAAGGAGGCGTGCGCGCAGATTTTCGGTAACCGGATCTTCTGCCTGCCCCTGGATCTGACGGTCAAAAACTCGCATCAAATTCTGCAGGACTGTCTCGACGAGAACGGCCTTTATCTGGATATTCTCATCAATTCCGCCGGCAACGGTGTCGCGGGACCTTTCGTTGAAAATGATCCCGCTGTCCTTGAAGCGCTGGTCGCCCTGAATGTGGAGAGCCTCACACGGTTCAACCGCCATTTCCTGCCGGGCATGATTGCCCGCCGCGGCGGCGGGATATTAAACATCGCCTCCCTGGCGGGTATGGTTCCGGGCCCTAACCAGGCCGCCTATTATGCCAGCAAAGCCTATGTCATTTCCCTGACCGAAGCCCTATCCCGCGAAATTGCGGGATCCCGGGTGCATATGTCTGTTGTTGCGTCCGGTCCCATCAATACGGAGTTTCACAACAAGGCCGGATCTCAAAATTCACTCTATCTTACATTTTTAGGCCGGATGTCCGCCAAATCGGTGGCAAGATCGAGTTTGCGAAGCTATATGTATCGCAAGACCGTTATCGTGCCGGGTGTGATTAGTTTTTTTACCTCTTTGATGTTACAGTTTGTGCCGCATTTCATAACCGTTCCGATTACCGGCTGGCTGCTCAAGATACGCTAGAACTATGAATGAAATTTTTGGAAAAAGTGGTGTAACGGCCTACCGCGCGGACATGAGCGGCGGGAATTTTGCCGTCCAAAATGAGCCGGAAAACAAACTGCCGGTCCTTATTATCGTCCATCAGATGCAGTCCAATCCGGGAATTATCGGACAATGGTTTCGGCAGAACGGCCATCCCGTCGATATTCGTCGGCCCAGATTTGGAGACCCGTTACCGGAAAGCCTGGACGGCTATTGCGGCGCGGTCGTTTTCGGGGGACCGATGAGCGCCAATGACAAGGACACGTTCATAAAAAAGGAAATTGACTGGATCTCCGTGCCGCTGCGCGAAAAGAAACCTTTTCTCGGTGTCTGTCTCGGAGCGCAGATGCTGGTCAAGCATCTGGGAGGCGAAGTTGGTCCGCACCCGGGTTCAATGTTCGAATGCGGCTACTATCCTATCACGCCGACGGATGACGGCAGACAGTTCGTCGACTGGCCGGACTATGTGTACCAGTGGCATGGCGAGGGTTTCACGCTGACGGATGGGTGTAAGCTCCTGGCCGGCGGCGATATATTCCAAAATCAGGCCATTGTTTATGGTGATCAGGCCTTTGGCGTACAGTTCCATCCGGAGATAACGCTGGCCATGGTTCACCGCTGGACGGTTATGGGCGCGCGGCGTATCGGTTTGCCCGGGACAAAATCCCGGGACGTGCATTTCCCGGACCATCGCAAATATGCGCCGGAAGTCAGAGCCTGGGTTGACCAGTTCCTGCGCAACTGGCTGGAAACAGTCGGTTAAGCTTACCTTCACAGGATTGGTTGGTTCCTTTCGGGATCAATCTAATTTTTACATACCCCAATCCAGAAAAATTTCGATACAACCCTGTACCTCGGAAAAAAATCGATATAATTTGATTGTTGAGCTTTGAGATCAATCATGTAGCAGATCCGCATGAACCAAAAAAATCATGCAATTTGGGGAAATTCGTTATGAAGTTCGTACTCTATTCAGATATCCACGCGCAACTCGCACAGTTGGAAGCCGTTCAGGAAGCCGTCGACAAGGAAAACGCCGACAAGGAAATTGTTGCGGGCGACCTGGTGATGCTCGGGCCTGATCCGGGTCCCGTTGTCGAAAACATACGCAACCGGAAAAACTGTGATGTCATTGTCGGAAACCTGGATGTCTGGGTCGTTGACAAGAGATGGGAGTGGATGGAGCCTAAAAACATCTACCATGAGTGGATGATGAACATGGCTAAGGACACGCGCGAGCGACTGACCGAAGATCAGATCCAGTATCTGAGAATGCTGCCATTCACGCTCAGCTATATGCCGGAACCCGGTCACGAGTTTTTCATCTTCCATGGAACGCCTCACGAGGTTGGGGATACATCGGCCCTGCCCCTGACGCTCAGCGACGACGAGGTGAAGGATTATATAAAGGATGTCAAAGCCGACATCATGGCCCACGGGCATATCCACGGTCCCTCGATCCGTCAGATCGGCGATCAGACAATCGTCTGCTGCGCCGGCGTCGGCATGTCCTGGGACGGGGATCCGCGTCCGGCCTATGCTGTTGTTGAATATCTCGGCGACGGTAAATGGCATGCGGAGACCAAGAGGATTGAATTCGATACCGAAAAGGCAGCGCAGTATAATGAGCAAAGCTGGATCGAACATTCGGACCGGGTCGCGAAAATGGTTCGAACCGGATATTTCTGGAATCCGGATCATATGCCACACTAGGAGGATATATCTCCTGCCGCCGGGAACCACGTCTTGAATCCCTCGCGAGAGCAGCAGATCCTGCAATTGATTCGTCGCCGCTACAGTCATATGGCGGCGACAGGAAACTTTCTTCCCGATGCCAGGAATCGTGCTCTTGCCTGCGGTTATAAACACAGCCAACTGGATTTGCTGCCGGACCGGATTTTAAACGGGTTCTCCGGTTGCGGAAGTCCCCTGAATTTTGCCGATGTGCGGAATGCGCAGACGATCATCGATATTGGCTGTGGTGTCGGAATAGATTCCTGCCTCCTCAGTATCGATTTCGGCCGCGACAGGCACGTTATCGCGTTCGACGTAACGGAAGAGCTTGTGGCCCTGACTAGCCGGACGAAAAAAGAACTGGGCCTCGAGGGATTGCGGATCGTGTGCGGGGACATGCATCAAATTCCCATAGGCCCGGACAGTGTCGATCTCATTATCGCCAATGCGGCGATCAACCTCTCCTTCGACAAGGCGTCGCTGTTGGCGGAGTTTTTTCGAATTCTGAAACCCGGCGGTCAGATCTGCGCCAGCGATCTTATTCCGGGTGACACGGTTCTGGATGAACTGCCCATTGATCCCATGGGGGCCAACACATCCCTTGGTCAGGTGATCCCGGAAGATGAATTGAAGGGCCTTTTCGGCAACGCCGGTTTCCGCAACTGGCAGGTCATCGCCTATCGAAAATTCGATCCCGTTACGGCCATCGATTTCAGGGTTAAAAAGTAGTTTGGAACTCTCTTATTCTTTCTGAAGCCAATGGTCGAAATTTGGTCCGGATTGCGAACTATGCATTTTCGATGATACCCTGGAGCGAAGGCGGGCGCTTCCGGGATTCCTCTTTGCACTAGTTTGACCTCGTAAAAAGATGCGTGTTGTTCACCAGCTCATAAGTTATTTCAAAGCTCACGGCGCATTGAGCCCGGCGCAACTTGATCAGCTGCGTAACGCCGGGTTCCTCCCCGACTGGCTCGACGATCTCGATATTTCCGAGGCGCCGGATGA
>JANQOC010000133.1 GCA_028279265.1 Hyphomicrobiales bacterium | reverse complement strand
GACCAATGCGGCGCCGGCACTTTTCAAGGCCTTCTCGATATCCACCGCATCATTGACGGCACCCGCAAGGTCGTTTTTCTCCCCGATATAATCATCGATACCGATCACCAGACCGTACATGTTCTGGGCACTGGCCGATTGCACAAACCCATAGGGGCCTGCAACCGCCAGCAAGGCGAGAACGATAAGGGCTTTCAAAACCTGGGCGAGAGATTGATTGCCCGACTTGACCGATCCGCGTTCGGCTCCCTGCATTGATCCGATGGTTATCACGACATTTCCCCTTTGGTTCGGGTTCGCGTTTTTCGCAATCCCTCAATGTATGAACTTCGTTTCTACTAATCACATGAATTCAACGAGAATTGGGAGAACCGCGCTCATTCCACTTGTTCTCATTCCTATTCCGATGCCGACCCCTTGTTCGAATTCGGATGCGGGGCAACGCTCTTGAGATAGGCACCTATGGCCAGGCGATCGGCATCCGTCAGCTTCGACATATTCTTCTGCACTTCGGTCATTGTCCCGCCCAGCGTATCAAATGAGGGGGTGAACCCGGACTTCAGGGCTTCGGCGATATCTTCCTTGCTCCAGTCCTTGATTCCGTCCGCATGCGGGGTGATGTTCGGAACGAACCCTTCACCCTCGGCCGCCTTGGCGCCGGAATAGGCTTTCGACCGGATCAGACCACCAATGAGATTTCGAGGGGTGTGGCATTCGCCGCAATGCCCCGGTCCCTGGGTGAGATAGGCGCCGCGAATGACATCACCGCTCTGGCTCGTATCCGGTTCGAAGGGTTTCTCATCAAGATAGAGGAACTTCCACAGACCCAGTCCCCGGCGCAGTTGGAAAGGCAGCGCCAGTTCGTGGTTAGGGACATCGGACTTCACCTTCGGCAGCTGATCGATATAAGCTTTCAAATCAATGAGATCGGTTATCTTCATGCGCTGATAGGATGTGTAGGGAAAGGCCGGATAATAGTGGGCTCCGTCTGGAGACACTCCCCGGGCCATGGCATTGACAAAGTCAAGGTCACTCCAGCCGCCGATCCCGTCTTCTTCATCGGGCGAGATGTTCGGGACATTAAATGTGCCGAAAGGGGTTTTGAGACATCGTCCCCCGGACATTTCTTCGGGGCGAACAAGTGTCGGGTCATCACACCCCTTCTGCCCCGGGGCGGCGTGACAGGAAGCACAGCCGCCGGCATGGAAATAGAGCTCGCCATTGCTGAGGTCCGGTTCGTGAGAAGGCAGAGACGACGCATCGAGCATCGATGGGCTCGTCAGCACATAGAAAGCGCCGCCTCCCACTATTATCAATCCAAGAAGAGCAAATAAAAAGCGCACGACCATTGTTCCTTTAATCTTATCCCTGCCATTGTGCCCACCGAGGCTTGACCGAATGAGTGCGCACACCGCGGCGAGTATATCGCCCCCATAGTCTTCGGAAAATACAGAAAATACGATGAGGAATTTTATCCGGGGTGTCTCCAGCCCGGCGCTGCAGTGAGATTCCCGATTGCAATATTACTGAAAATAGTTTTGAGTGTAGGAAAATAACAACAATGAATTCAAGGGTTTCAATCATGCATCATGGCGGAGAAATTCTCATCCATCATCTGGAGATTGAAGGATGCGATACGGTTTACTGCGTTCCCGGCGAGAGCTATCTGGCGGCACTGGACGGACTACACGACTCCAACCGTATACAGACCGTGATCTGTCGCCAGGAAGGTGGCGCGTCCATGATGGCCGAAGCTTACGGCAAATTGAGCGGCAAACCGGGTGTCTGTTTCGTCACCCGCGGCCCGGGTGCCGCCAATGCCATGAGTGGTATTCACATTGCATATCAGGATTCGACGCCGATGGTTTTATTCGTCGGCATGCCGCCCCGCGAATTTCGCGACCGGGAAGCCTTCCAGGAAATCGATCTCGGTGCCATTTTCTCATCGACGGCCAAATGGGTTGGCGTGATTGATGATGTGGATCGTATCGGCGAATATGTCGGCCGGGCTTTTGCAACGGCTTCTGCCGGTCGGCCGGGACCTGTGATCCTCGGCCTGCCCGAAGACATGTTGGCAAGTGTCGGGGAAAAGGCGGACAAAAGGCCTGCCCCCCTCGTCAAGAGCGCGCCCACTGCTTCTGAGATCAAACAAATTGCCAAAGCCCTTGAAGCGGCGGATCAACCACTCCTTATCGTGGGCGGTCCTGGCTGGACCGGTGAGACCAGCCAGAAAGTGCAGGCTTTTGCAGAACGCCTGAATCTGCCCGTTGCCGCGGCCTTTCGCTTCCAGGATTATTTTGATAACCGCCACCAAAACTATGTGGGGCATGTGGGGATTGCCATTAATCCGAAACTGGCCGCACACATTCGTGATTCTGACCTGATCATCGCCATGGGGCCGCGGCTGGGAGAGATGACGACCAGCGGCTACACCTTGCTCAACCTGCCCTCACCCGAACAGAAGCTTATCCATATCCATCCCGGACCGGAAGAACTGGGTCAGGTCTACTGCCCGGAGATCGCCATTTGCGCGTCACTCGCCGAGTTCGCCGACCGCCTCGATATTATTGAACTTTCTGAAGATCGCGGCTGGAGCAAGTGGACCGAAACATTGCGC
Organism: Hyphomicrobiales bacterium; assembly: GCA_028279265.1. Taxonomy (GTDB): domain Bacteria; phylum Pseudomonadota; class Alphaproteobacteria; order Rhizobiales; family CAYWUX01; genus JANQOC01. The sequence goes on along the minus strand of JANQOC010000133.1, from coordinate 1,142 downwards.
GCGGACTATGAAGCCCATGTTCAACCTGTTGAAACGCCGGGAACACTTAAGATGGAACAGGTCATTTCCTATCTCTCGGAAGTGCTCGACGAAAACGCCATCGTCACCAACGGCGCCGGCAATTTCACGGCCTGGATCCACCGTTATTATCGCTACAGATCTTACAGGACCCAGCTCGCCCCGACGAGTGGAAGCATGGGCTATGGGCTGCCCGCAGCCGTTGCGGCAAAATTAAAGCATCCTGATCGTCAGGTCATTTGCTTCGCCGGGGATGGCTGCTTCATGATGACCAGCCAGGAACTGGCCACCGCCGTTCACTACGGGCTGCCTATCGTCATCATCATCGTCAACAATCAGATGTACGGCACAATTCGCATGCATCAGGAAAAGCATTTTCCTGAAAGAGTGATCGCCACGACCCTCACCAACCCGGATTTTGCCGCCTTCGCCCGAAGTTTCGGCGCTGAAGGCGTTCAGATCTCCGAGACCCGCGAATTTCGCCCGGCCCTGCAAAAGGCGCTTGACGCCGGCAAACCGACCGTCATTGAGATGCTGGTCTCACCGGAAGCGCTCACACCGACCCAGACCCTGTCGGAAATTCGCAGCCAGTCACTCGAGCCGAAATTCGACTGAACCGCGGGGTGTTCGTTGATTGAACGCCCGGAGTTGAGTTTCCTATCGAGCCCGTCTGCTAGGGCAGGGGCACATCCTCGGCACTGGGAACCCCATATCCCTTCTGCACCGCCGGCCGCTCCGCGATCGCCAGATACCAGCGCTTGACATTCGGATATGTATTGAGGTCGACAAGATGGCGTTCAAATCGAGAAACCCACGGCCATATCGCCATGTCGGCAATGGAATAATCACCGCCAACGAAATCCGCCTCTCCGAGTCGCGTATTCAGAACCTTGTAGAGGCGATTGGCTTCCTTCAGGTAACGCTCTTCCGCATAGGGAGCCTTACCCGAATTGTAGTGGGAAAAGTGATGGACCTGGCCAATCATCGGTCCCTGACCGCCCATCTGCCACATGAGCCATTCAATGGTGCGCCATTTCGCTTCGCCTTCGGCAGGCAGAAACTTTCCGCTTTTCTCGGCCAGGTACATCAGAATGGCACCGGATTCCATGAGATGCATGCCATTG
>JANQOC010000116.1 GCA_028279265.1 Hyphomicrobiales bacterium | reverse complement strand
TCTTTCTCCGCAGCCTCCCGGTCTCTTCGGACAAAGGCCCAGCGATCGCCTTTCTGGATTTGATCGCTAACGGCGACGGTTCCGTTTGTCGGATCTATGGCTACGAGATTGCGAACAACATACTCGCTTTTGTCCGAGCCGGTAACTTCTTTGGCGGCGTGTACATTGTTCAGCCAAGGAAGCGGATCCACACCCTCATTGACCCCCAGATCCTCGCAAAGAATTTTAAAAGCCGGAATCTCATCCAGACTGTGCAAATAGTGATCGTGACCACCCGTTACCTCATGGAAAGGTCCGATAGGCGAGCACCCCTGGGTAACACCGGCAATGGGTTCGCATTCCGCCCCCAACATAAGTCCGGAAACGCCCTGTTCCTGAACGTCAATGGCCACTTGTGGAAATTGTTCGCTCCCGGCTGTCAGGCCGCCGACGAGAAACGTATTATGATCGCTGGCGAGTGATCTGATGGCTTCAAGGGTTTCAGGCTCCCTGGGATTTCCATGTACGACGCCGATAACCGGTATGAACGGAGATTCCTGTCCTGGCGAACCCGGTTTATAGCGCCGCTGGTTACCGACAATTTCCAGCTCATGCTCCGGCATATCGCAGGTGAGCACACTGATGGCGCTGCTTCCAAAGACTTCGCCTTCGCGGCCGCACACACCTTCACCGCAGGTGCCGAACCAGCTTTCAATGCCTGTGTGTTGACGCAGTTCGTTGACAATCTCCTCAAACCGATATGTTAGCGCGGTTGTGACATAAACAAATCCGATCGTATGGGAGGCGACATCGCCAAGTCCCGACACGCAGGCCCGCATGAGATCTTCATAATTGTTTTCAGTTGCGAGGACAGATGCGTATTGGACCATAAAAGCTTTCGTAATAACCGGCTGTGGCGGAGATGATAATAGCGGATGACTTCAGTTTTATTTCATGTTCCGGAATTATTCAAACCACTTGTCGCATCGAAGTCAGCTTTCAGCGGCATCTACGACCACCGGTCCAAGTTTTTGCGCACGCGCCAATTCCTTTGTCTTTTCACTCGCTGATCGTTAGGATACCGGCGCAATAATGGTTCATTGACGGGGTGTGCAAACGAGGCTTTATGTCGATACTCCTGCGCGGGAACGCCTACCAGAGATTACGCCTGTTCTGCGGTCTGGTTTTATTCACTTTCGTCTCCACTCACTTCATCAATCACGCCTTTGGCCTGTGGAGCGTTGAACTTCTGGACCTTACCCAATCCTATCGGATCGCCGTCACACGCTGGCCACCGATTGCCCTTCTCCTCGGCTTCTGCCTGCTGACGCACATTCTGCTGGCTCTCGGAAAGCTCGCCCGGCGCGCCACACTGCGGATGCCCTTCTGGGAGGGTTTTCAACTCATCATGGGCCTGTCCATTCCGGTACTTATCTTTCCCCATATTGTCGATCAACGCCTTCTCAGCCTGGTTCTGGATAGTCCGACCCGCTATTCCTCCGCGTTGAAAATCCTCTGGGGAGAGAAGTCCCTACTTCAGACCCTGGGACTCATTGTTGTCTGGATTCACGCCTGTGTCGGGCTGCATTTCTGGCTGCGAATGTCAAAATGGTATCAGAAATCATTCCAGCTCATGTTTGCCCTGGCCCTCATTATCCCGCTCTCCGGCCTGGCGGGTTTCATGGTCGGCGGCCGGCAAGTCATGGAAACCGCCGAGCAGGAAAAAGCCCAGTCCTCGGGATACGAGACTTCCGGCTCTGAAAGCACAGGTTATGACGGCTATGAAACTTCGCAATCGACGGGCGGCGACGATTACGGCGGCGGCGGCGATTACGGGTATGAAAGCGGATATGGTTCGACCGGATCCGGAGGCGCCTATGGTAATGATTACGGATCACCGGCCAAACCCAGTGTCGATCTCGATTACTGGCGCATTGTGTCCATGATTGTTTTTTACAGCCTCCTGCTCCTGTCCCTTGCCTATTTTTTCTGGCGCCAGGTCCTGCGACGCTATCGCGATCCGGTAAAGGTCAGCTATGTCGCCGGTCCGGAGGTTGTGCATCCCCAGGGTCCAACACTCCTGGAAATATCGCGTATTCATCGCGTGCCCCACACCTCCGTCTGCGGCGGCCGGGCCCGATGTTCCACCTGCCGGGTGCGCGTCCTGTCGGGCAAAGAGCAGTTTCTGCCACCCACCGCCGCCGAAGCGCGGACCCTGAAAAGCATTAATGCGCCCGCGGATGTCCGTCTTGCCTGCCAGATTCGCCCCCGGGATCCTCTATCGGTTGTGCGCATCGTCAATCCGACGGAAGTCAATCCGGTGAGCGCCGTTAGCGAGGGCGATGCCAGGGGTGTCGAACAAAATCTGGCGGTGATGTTCCTCGATGTCCGGGGTTTTACCCAGATGAGTGCGGACAAGCTGCCCTACGATGTCGTGTTCATCCTCAACCGGTTTTTTGAAGCCGCCGGCGTTGCCATTACCCGGGAAAATGGCTGGATCGACAAATATCTCGGAGACGGGCTGATGGCCGTGTTCGGCCGGACCGATGGTCCTGAAGACGGTTGCGCCCAGGCTCTGCGCGCCGCGCGCGACATCGATATTGTCCTCGACGAGGTCAATGCGTCCATCGAAAGTGAAATCGCCGATCCCCTGCGCATAGGTATCGGTCTGCATTTCGGCCCGCTGGTTGTCGGGGAGCTTGGCTACAGGAATACGGCGTCTCTTACGGTCATTGGACGAACGGTCAACGCGGCAGCACGGCTCGAAGCCCTGACCAAGGAAAAGAAATGCCAGTGCATCATTTCCACGGCCCTGCTTGATGAGGTTTCCCTGCCCCTGGACGGACATGAACGCCAGGCCGTGGCGGTTCGCGGCCTTGAGGAGCCTCTGGAGGTTGTGCTCGTCAATCGTGCCCGCGATTTACCCCGGGATATCTGAATTTGACGTGTAATCTACCGGCGGCCCGGTACAGCGAAGAAACGTTGACACAATTCGTCAATCGACTATTTCGCCTCTGATCCGGGCAATCATCTGCGTATCCAGTTTGCAAATGGCATAGCAATTGGGGCCGTAAAGGACGCCTTCATCGAAAAACTCCGAATCCTGCCGGAAGCCGGCGCGCTCATAGGCATTCAGAGCCTGCTTGCGCGGCAACGTCCAGACAATGTAAGAGCCCTGATCCGCGGCATCGCGCAGGACGGCCCACAGCACAGAGGTAATCAGTCCGAGACCCCGGTAGTTTTCCGAAACCCAGATTCCGCGGGTGCGGTAGTAGGTCGAATCGACCGGATGGCCCGCGGCCACTGCAACGATTTCATTTTGACGGTCGCAAAGGGCGAAAAATTTCGCCTGTACCCGTGCATAAAGAGACGTATCGATGCCCGCTTCCTTGGTTTCGTGGTTCCAGGTCATGGAGGACACGGCACGAATTTTTTCACGGCCGGGCCAGAGATGCGCCTTCCAGGCGGCGAGGCCATCGGCTTCATTGATCTGTTTCACGACCAGGTCTGGCGGTATCTCCGGGCACTCGCCCTCCGCATCCAGCCAAATCTCGGATTTGTTTTCGCTTGTGACTACCATGTCTGTTCAAATCGACGGCCGCAATTCTTAAATAATGCACATACATGCGGCAAATTACCGGGCAAAAACTGAATTCCCGCTGCAGAATTCCCGGCTGAATTCCGGTTTGGCGACAAATACCATAAGATGTTTGTTGAACTTTTGGAACGAAATGCCTAAACCTCGGTGTAAATCTTGAATCTCAAAGCGGATTTGCTGAATTTTGTGATAGATTTGTGAAGTCATCGCACACAAATTTGTTCAGTATTATCGGCAAATCCATGTCAAGGAGGCGAAAATGTTTCGACCGACCGACGTGACCCACGATATCGAAGAAATTCGTGCCGTCATAGAACCGTTGTTCCCGAAACTGCGTGAACACGGACAGCTTTCCGTGACATCGCGGCCGGGAGCCAAGGACCCGCTGACCGATGCGATCGGCTGGCGCCCTGAAGATGCAAGTGAAGCCGACTACAGCGTCGTTAACGAACCGTTCAAAGGCGGTCCGGTCGAGGAACTCCTGAAAAAGCTGCCATTCAACTGTGGCCGTGTCCGGATTATGCTCATGCGGCCCAAATCCAGCTTGTCCATTCATGCGGACTCCACACGCCGCTACCACTATGCAGTACAGACCAAGCCTGACTGCTTTATCGTGGAAATGGATGGTGATGAAGGCAAATTCCATCATATACCCGCTGACGGCCGAATCTATGAAATGGATGCTTTCCGCAACCACACGGCTATCAATACCGGCCGCAGCGAACGCGTGCATATCGTCATTTGCTCGGCGGATGAAGAAGAGTATCAGGGGGCCGATCAGGTGGGTCGTGTTGAAAGCGTCACATCGGCGGCCTGAGCGAAATAATTAACCAAACAAACTGTCGATTTTTGTTTCGCTCTACCCGTGGTTCAGGATAATTTATAAGGTGGGGTACTAATATAAATGGGTTTCATATTCCGTTGATGAGACCACAGGACCGCGAGTACCGATTTTTATCATGGACGTGCAAATTCAAGATCGACATGCAGTCGTCCCGCAAGGGTCTGAAGCACTTATCGATGTCCGCGATTTGCATATCGATTTCAAACTCTACGGCGGCTCCCTGTCTATCATCAAAGGGGTTTCGTTTTCCGTTATGCCGGGGTCAACTGTGGCCCTGGTCGGGGAATCCGGGGCCGGGAAATCCGTACTTTCCCAGGCCATAATGGGCCTGCTTCCCAATGTCGCTGAAATCAAGTCCGGTGGAATCCTGTTCGATGATCCGTCGACGGATGAAATTCCGGTTAATCTTGCGGCCCTCGACCGCAATTCTCCCGCCTACAGAAAAATTCGCGGCGGCCGTATATCCATGATTTTCCAGGAACCCATGACGTCTCTTTCACCGTTCCATACGATCGGCGATCAGATTTCGGAAGCGCTGTTCCTGCATCGGGACATCGATCACGCGAGCGGGATGGAACTTGTGGTCGACATGTTGCGGATCTGCGGGTTCCCACAACCCGATCAGGCCGTCAAACGTTATCCGTTTGAACTTTCCGGCGGCTTGCGGCAGCGGGCAATGATTGCCATGGCCCTCGTTTGCCGGCCGGCGCTGCTGATCGCCGACGAGCCGACAACGGCTCTGGATGTTTCGGTTCAGGCGCAAATTCTGAAACTGATGAAGAATCTGCAGCAAGAACTGGGCATGGCCGTGCTCATCATCACCCACGATCTCGGTGTCGTCGCCAATGTCGCCGATGAAGTTGTCGTCCTGTTTCACGGTGAGGTCATGGAAAGCGGCAGCGCCCGGTCGATCTTCCAAAATCCCCAGCACCAATATTTGAAAGCCCTGCTGGGAGCCGTGCCGCATTTCGATATGAAACCGGGTGAGCGTCTTGTGCCCCTGAGGGAGATTGAACGGACTTCCGCGCAGACTCAGGACCTTGATACCGGCTTGTCCCGTGCCTCCCCAGGTGAACAAAACCGTCCAATTCTGGAAATCAACAATCTGGTCAAGTCCTTCATCACCAAGAAAGGCGGTATGTTCGGTTTCGGCCCGACAGTGGCCAACATCGCCGTCGATGATGTGTCGTTTGAAATCCGACCGGGAGAAAGCCTGGGGCTGGTCGGCGAATCCGGCTGCGGTAAAACCACGCTGAGCAAAATCATCACCCGGGCGATGCGGGCGGATAGCGGCGAGGTTCTGTTTACGCGCGGCAGCGAAACCACGGATATAACCCAGGCCGATGCCCACGATCTGAGCCTCAGCCGATCCATCGGCATGGTCTTTCAGGATCCCTTTGGGTCCCTCAACCCGCGCATGACCGTGTTCGATATCATTCGTGAACCCCTGATCATTCACAAGATCGGTGACCGCGAAAGCCATAAGCA
>JANQOC010000048.1 GCA_028279265.1 Hyphomicrobiales bacterium | reverse complement strand
CAATTCCTGCGCATGAAACCGAGCATCCTTCCAGCCGCCATTTGTGATCGCCATGAGAAAGGCTTGTTCGAGAATAACTTCATTACTCGGGTCTTTTCTCAGCGCGCGCTGATAATAGTCGGCCGCGGTATCGACATCCCGCTGGGAACGCGCAAAACGTCCGGAAAGATAATTCCCCAGCAGGGAATCATTTGTCCCCCCCTGCAATAATGTTCGGCCATCCTTGCCTTTGGTGCCGTCAATGCCACCAATTCCAACGGTAAACACGGATGTCAGAAAGATCACAAAACCAAATTTTAGCAACGGAGTTGTCATTCTTTTCATGGAGTGAGCTCTTTAATTCCTGAGATTTGAGGGTCCACACGCAAGCAAGGTTCGAATTTGTAAAGATGCACTCTAACCAACCCGCAGAGCAAGGCAAATTGAGCAACAATCAATAACTAAACATCAATTAACACGCTTTTGACCGGGTTGAGGCGATACTCAATTCACAATTTCGACAGGTAAAAGCCAGAACCGGACCATCATGCGAGATAGCAGTGAAGTTGAAGCACGAACTATAGGTCCTTGTATTATATAAACAATACGTGCATTTTTAGACAGGCCAGCCCAGCTATTCCGTGTCCCTCATTGAGAAATTGCGTGCCTCGGCGCGCCGAACCGTCACATGTTCGGATAGTTAGGTCCGCCGCCGCCCTCGGGACATGTCCAGTTAATATTCTGCGCCGGATCCTTGATATCACAGGTTTTGCAGTGAACGCAGTTTTGGGCGTTTATCTGGAATCGCTTTTCTCCCGATTCGTCTTCCAGGACCTCGTAAACGCCCGCGGGACAATATCGCTGTGCCGGCTCAGCGAAATTCGGCAGATTTTCCTGGATCGGAATGTCGGCATTCTCCAACCGCAGATGCACGGGCTGGTCTTCCTCATGATTCGTCGCCGACAGGAATACCGACGACAACTTGTCGAACGTAACGACGCCATCGGGTTTGGGGTAATCGATGGCTTTTGACTCTGCTGCCTTTTTTAAAGTCGCGTGATCCGGTTTTCCATGTCCGACGGTATAATTTAAGAACGGGAAAATGCTGTTCAGCCACATATCGGCCCCCCCGACCGCAACGCCGAGAGCCGTGCCCAGGCGTGACCAAAGAGGTTTGACGTTGCGCACGCGCTTCAGATCACGGGCGATCGAGCTGCCTTTGATTGCCTTTGCATAGTCCGCCAAAAGGTCACCGCTGCGATTTTCTGAAACCGCGGCGAACGTCGCTTCCGCAGCCAGAATCCCTGAAATCATGGCATTGTGAGAACCCTTGATACGCGGCACATTGACCATGCCCGCGGCACAACCGACAAGGGCGCCGCCGGAGAAGACAAGCTCTGGAAGGGATTGCCAGCCGCCCTCGGTAATCGCCCGGGCGCCGTAGGATACGCGCTTTCCATCTTCAAACAGCGGTCGGATCGAAGGATGGTTTTTGAATTTCTGGAACTCGTCGAATGGAGACAGGTAAGGATTCTGGTAATTCAGGTGAACAACAAAACCGACGGACACATAGTTCTCGCCAAAATGATAAAGGAACGATCCGCCGCCGGTATTGTTCGGCAGAGGCCAACCCATGGTATGCTGTATCAGTCCGGGACGATGTTTGTCCGGATCGACTTCCCACAGCTCTTTCATTCCAATCCCAAATTTTTGGAAATCTGAATTTTTGTCGAGTTCAAATCTGCTGATCAGCTGCTTCGTTAGTGATCCGCGTGCCCCTTCGGCGACCAGGGTATATTTGCCCAGAAGTTCCATACCCGCCATGTATGAGTCTTTCTGTTCACCCTCGCGGGAAACACCCATGTCCCCGGTGGCCACGCCCTTGACACTGCCATCATCGTTGTAAAGAATTTCGGCGGCCGCAAATCCCGGATAAATCTCAACACCGAGCTCCTCGGCCTGTGTGGCCAGCCAGCGGCAGAGATTACCGAGACTGACGATATAGTTGCCGTGATTGTTCATCAGCGGCGGCATCAGGAAATTCGGCAACCGGAGCGCGCCTGCGGGTCCGAGATAAATAAACTGATCCTGGGTAACCGGGGTTTCCAGCGGTGCCCCTTGTTCCTTCCAGTCTGGAATGAGCTGGTTGAGCCCGATGGGATCGATCACCGCTCCTGACAGAATATGGGCGCCGACTTCCGAGCCCTTTTCCAGAACCACAACAGAGATTTCCTGCCCTGTCTCCGCTTCCAGTTGTTTCAATCGAATGGCAGCGGCCAGACCGGCAGGCCCCGCTCCTACGATTACGACATCAAATTCCATGGATTCGCGTTCTGTCGTCACGGAAATATTCTCTTCAAATTTATCGCCTCAGTTCTGGTTGTTCTGGATAAACGCTCAAATTCTGCACGTCAACAAGGGGTAATCAGATAAACACTTCGCAAAAACCGGAGGGACGTGATAAGGGAACGAAGCTCGTGTTAAGATTTGTCAGGTCAATGGGACAACAATTATCTGCTAATAGACATGAACCAGATTTCGCCCCAAGACATTGCCCGATCCTTACTTCGGACCTATCGCGAGTTCGGTGTCGACGAAGCGATTAGCGAAGAGCCGACGAACTGGTTCGAGAAGTCCGATCTGCCTGCAGCGTCCACCAACGACATTGCGGAAAAAAGGCTCAATACGGAACCCGCCCATGGTGACACCGGTCGCCAACAAAGCGCCAGTCGAAGACCGGCTCCGGCACCGCTATCCGTGGACCAGGCTGTTGGGACAGCCAGAAGTGTTGCGGCAGCCTGCAAAACCCTGGACGAGCTCAACAATGCCATACAAAATTTTGATGGCTGCGCGCTAAAGAAAACCGCCAAGTCAACCTGCATTGCCCGCGGTAATCCTGCCTCGAAACTGTTGTTTATCGGCGAGGCTCCCGGACGTGACGAGGATATGCAGGGCATCCCGTTTGTCGGCCGGGCCGGCCAGTTGCTGGACAAAATGCTGGCTTCAATCGACCTCGATGAAAGTTCCGTCTACATCACCAACATCGTTTTCTGGCGCCCGCCGGGAAACCGAACGCCATCCGTGCAGGAAGCGCAGACCTGCCTGCCTTTCACGGAGCGACAGATTGAACTCATTGAACCCCATTTCATCGTGCTGCTGGGTGGGGCTGCGGCCAAGCTGATGTACCGGACCAATGAGGGAATCATGCGCCTCAGAGGCAAATGGAAATCATGTGCCATCAATGAAACCTCGTATCCGGCCATTGCCACCCTGCATCCCGCTTACCTGTTGCGAACGGCAACCGCGAAACGCTTGGCCTGGCGCGACCTGTTGACAATTCGCGATAAGATCGACAGCCTCGGGGCAAAAGATTGAGAGCGCATGACGGCACCCGCTTCGCCCCCGCATTCCGTTGCGGACAGATTTGGGGACAATGACAGATCGATCACCAGAGAGCCCGCATGAAAAGAGTACGCCAATGAAAAAAATCATTGACCGGTTAAACCACCGTTTCGCAAGCCAGCTGACGCTTCCCTCCGAGCCGCTCAAAGATCGTTCCGCTGTTGAAGTTCTTGCCGGCCACACCTCCTGCCGCGAGTACACTGACCAACCTGTCAGCCCTGAACTTGTTGAACTGGTGTGCGCCCTGGCGCTCGCGGCACCGGCGAAGAGCGATCTGCAGCAAAGGGATATTATTCTGATCGAGGACAAGGACAAGCGACGACGCATGAACGAACTGATGCGCCATGACTGGATCGCATCGGCACCGGTGTTTGTCGTATTCTGCGCCAATAATCGCCGCCAGACCCAGATACATGAATGGCGGCAGAAGACATTCGCCAACGACCATCTCGATGCTTTCTTCAATGCCTCCGTCGATGCCGGAATTGTATTGCAGAATTTCGTGATTGCGGCCCAGGCCTTCGGTTTGGGTTGCTGCCCGCTCAGCGCCATCCGCTTTCATCTCGATGAAGTTAACGAGATGCTGGAGCTTCCGGACCGGGTGTTTCCTGTCGCCGGCATGACCCTTGGCTGGCCGGCCGGCCAGGGCGAGATTTCACTGCGGCTGCCCCTTGAGGCCACTTTGCACCGGGATCGCTATCGCGAGGAAGAAATGAAATCGCATATCGATAATTACGATAGACACCGAAATGAAATCCAGCCTTCTTCCCGGCAGCGCTATGCCGCGGAATTCGGAGAAGTTGAAAACTACGGCTGGTCAGAGGACAAGGCGCGACAATATGCCAAACCGGAGCGTGCCGACTTCGGGGCATATATAGTCAGAAAGGGATTTCGCCTGGAATAGTGCCTTGTCCCGCTCAGCAATGCCGTTGACGCCCGGGGCCGGAGGCATATACCGCCAGGACCGGGTTCACCTCTGAGATATGGACATTGAGAGAACCACATTTTCAAATAGCATAGTTGTAAATAGAATAGTGAAGAGGCTCAGATGGCCAAAATAGATGACTCTCGTCCCTTTATTCCCGTTCGCATTGCCGTCCTGACCGTTTCTGACACGCGCACGGTCAAGGAAGACAAATCGGGCACACTTCTGGCAAAGCTCCTGCAGGAGGCCGGGCATGAACTCTTCGACCACCGGGTTGAAAAAGACGATGTCGCCGCCATTCGCGGGCGTGTGGAGGGCTGGATTGCCAGTGCGGATGTGGATGTGGTCCTGACCACCGGCGGCACCGGCTTTACCGGCAGGGATGTGACGCCCGAGGCTGTGAAACCCCTGTTCGAGAAAGAAATAGACGGGTTCTCCATACTCTTTCATCATTTGAGTTACGACAAAGTTGGAACTTCAACAATCCAGTCCCGGGCTTGCGGCGGAGTCGCGCAAGGCACCTATATTTTCTGTGTCCCCGGTTCCCCCGGCGCCTGCCGGGATGCCTGGGAGGGCATCCTGAAATTCCAGCTGGACAACCGCCACCGTCCCTGCAATTTCGTTGAAATCATGCCGCGCCTCGAAGAACATCGCCAGGGATGAAACCCGGCCCTGTTTTTCAGACACCGGCTCTCTTTTTAAAACAATAGACTGCAAATGTGCCGGTGCTTCCCCATCGAGAGAAAGCATCGCGGACTAAGTCACGGATTTGACAATCATACGGGCAGCCGTCGATTTCAGTTTGTGATAGTCCTCAACGGAATCGATATCCGCAAGGGGGGGACACAGGCCGACGCGCAGATGCCTGATATTTTCCATCGTATCCGCCAATGTCTCCGGGCTGGACCAGCGAACATTATCAAAAATATTCGGAACACGGGGAGATCGCCTCAGGCCCACACACCAATATCCGCCATCATCGGCAGGACCGAGGACCGCGTCATGGGATCGAAGCAGGCGAAAAGCTCTGCTGATGCTCTGCGGAGTAATTTCCGGAATATCGGTGCCGACAATCAGCACAGGGCCGACGAGGTCCAGGTTGAAAATGCGCTGCATTTTATCCCCCAGATTGCCTGACCCTTGAGGAACACATGTCACATTTCCGAGATCGCGAGGCCACCAGTTTTCCCGCAATCCCTGCAGCGGTGCAACTGCGACCAGAATTCGATAACGCCGGTCGCCCTGCAAGCGGCGAACAACATTGAACAGCACGGTGCGGTAAAGCCGGATGGCCTGGCTGGTGCCTATATCCCGGGCCAGCCGGGTCTTGACATTTCCCGCGACTGGCGCCTTGCACATGATGACCAGTGTCGGACGCCGGTCTGCAGTCGATCGAAGCGAAGATCTGCGGGATCTAACCATAGATGCGGCTGATGTATCTCGGTGGTACCCGCAAATAGTAGAGCGTGAGACAGGAGAGATTTCGGAGCATGCGCAATATGTAGCCGTCCCGCTGATAACGTTTGGCACTGGTGACGGCGCGGGAACGCAGCATCACGAGACGTTTTCGGCCAAGGCGGCGGACAATATCAACATCCTCCATCAGAGGAAGGTTTTTGAAACCACCGAGCTCCTTGTAGAGTGCTGTGGGAACCAACAATCCCTGGTCTCCGTAGGGAAGGGCAAACAAGAAACAACGCAACCCTACTATAAATTCCATAACACGCGGCATGTAGCCGAAATCGTCGAGTTGAAATCTGAAAAACGCGGCGGAAGGCTGACGCTGTCCCTGATGAATCCGATCCATGAAGGAGCGTACCTCGACTTCCCAACCCGGCTCGAGCACCGTATCCGCGTGCAGGAACAGAAGCCAGTTTCCCTTGGCTGCTTCCGCCCCGACACGCAACTGAGATCCCCGACCACGCCTGGATTTGATGTAGCGCGCACCGCCGTCTTCGGCGAGTATCTCCGCATCACCGTTGGTCGAACCGCCATCAACCACAATCACCTCCTTGATCAGACCATTTATGACCCCGGGAACCAGAGCCGACATGGTCGCCACAAGGCGTTGATCGGAATTCAGTGTGGGAATGACAACTGTAATCATAGCGACACTCTTTTATCATGCACGACAGCGATGCAAATTTTTTTTTCCGATTTCGCCTTTGACATAGACAAATGTTCACGATATGTTCTAGTCGTTTGTTGAGTTGGGACTTGCGATGGCGCTCCTTCAGCCAAAGCACAAAACTGGCCGGCAAAAATTGAATAATCGGAGTTAAAATCTGAGCAAAAATATCTCATCGAACAGAAGTACCGTGACACGTAGGACAATGGTTTAGATGCTGGAAATTGATATGTGACAAGCATTTCAAAAAACATCATTTCCAAGAGCCTGATTTCCTTGAGCATCTTTGTTTCCTGATCTCGTTCATTTCAACTGTGCTGCCAGCGTTTGGATATGAAACACTCTCGAGACAACAAAACAGACACGTCCCCCGCCTCGGACCGGCATTGGCGATCAGAACTCGAAAATGCTTTCCCGGAGATTTCAGAACAGGCGGTTCCCCGACAGAGGGGTCGTGGAAGTACGTCCAATCGTGGCGGCCGCTTTGAAAATCTGCACAAGGAAAGGGTTGACGATGGCTGGGACAATCTTGAACAGATCGAAGTTCTGAAAACTGAAATCCAGATTGAAAACGCAAAGAGCATCATCACGCGCAATAAATCACCGGATATCAGTTTCGATCGCTCAATCAATCCCTATCGCGGTTGCGAACACGGTTGTGTTTATTGCTATGCGCGACCTACCCACAGCTATATGGGGCTGTCGTCCGGGCTTGATTTTGAGACCCGGCTGTTCGCCAAAACAAACGCGCCCGAATTGCTCTGGAAGGAACTTGCGAAACCCGGCTACATTCCCCGACCCATTGCGCTTGGCACAAACACGGATCCATATCAGCCCATTGAGAAAGAGTATGAGATCACCAGGAAAATTCTTGAAATTCTGGAAGCGACCGGTCATCCGGTAACCATCGTCACCAAATCGCAAATGGTCCTCAGGGATCTGCCCCTGCTTACGCGCATGGCAAACCGGAATCTTGCGAAAGTTGCGATTTCCGTGACATCCCTGGATCACATATTTGCAAGAAAACTCGAACCCCGGGCGACGACACCGAAAAAGCGGTTGGACGCCCTTCGGCAATTGAGCGATGCCGGTATTCC
>JANQOC010000763.1 GCA_028279265.1 Hyphomicrobiales bacterium | reverse complement strand
TCCCCGGCGAGTAGCGCTTCCACATAGGCGGGAACAACTTCCGTCGCCGGTCCGTAACGACCGTCATGAAAGAGGGACTGTCCCTCCGAGGGTTCCAGGTTAAGTTCGACCGTATGTGCACCCGCCCCCCGGGCCTCGGAAACGAAACCTGCCGCCGGGTAGACCGTTCCACTGGTGCCGATTGAAATGAACAGGTCGCAGTCGGTGAGATGCTGATAGATGACATCCATGGAATAAGGCATTTCCCCGAACCAGACCACGTCCGGCCTGAGACCGCCGGAATTGTTGCACCCCGGGCATTCAAGTTCCGTCGACAGATCATCCTCACAGGCATGGGTATGGGCGCAATGGGCGCAGCGGGCTATGAAGATTTCTCCGTGCATGTGAATGAGATTTTCACACCCTGCCTTCTCGTGTAGCCGATCAATATTCTGCGTCACCGTGATCACTTCGCCGGGAAAGTCTTTTTCCAGTCTGGCAAGCGCCAGATGCGCTGCATTCGGTTCTGCATCCTTCTGGGCATTTCGCCGCAGATTATAAAAGTCGAGAACTTTCACCGGATTGCGTTGAAATGCTTCCGGTGTCGCCACCTCGTTGAGATCAAATTTGGACCACAGCCCATCCTTGTCCCGGAACGTCCCCAGTCCGGACTCCGCTGACAATCCGGCACCCGAAAGGAGAACAATTTTTTTGTATGTCAGACTCATGGTTTTAAGACAACCCTGCCGGAAGGCACTGACAAAGCACCTGCCGGATTGCATTTAAGAATGGAATACTTAATTTGTTTCCAAGCCGTTTTGCAAGGGCTATGATAGGGTAATGATATTGGCGGTGCCAATTTTATTGTTTAAAGACAAGAGGTTGTGTGAATGGAAAACCGATTGGGAATGGCTTACCACTTGACCAATCAGACAATGCGTACCGTGTTTTATTCCGGTCTCTGGCAACTGACCAACCGCCTGACCCCGCGCGGACCGCAAGAGGCCCAGGACCGTCCGCGTACGGCGGGTCCGGTCCCGTCACTTCGCCGGCTCTTTGAAGACCTCATGCAGTTTCTGGTGCGCGATGCGACACTTGTCCGCGATGGGATTTTACCGCCCATCGACAATCAGTCCGATCCGTTCCCGACGACTTTGAGCCGAATCCAGAAAATGTTCAGGGATCTGCCGAACTCCAATGAGCGTCGCATGAATCGTGACGGCCAGGAAGTTTCCAGGGAACAGCCCCACGCGGAACTGCCAGACTATTTCGTGCAGAATTTTCACTATCAGACCGGCGGTTACCTAACGAGCGAGTCGGCCCGTCTCTATGATGTTCAGGTGGAGACGCTGTTTCTCGGGTCGTGCAACGCCATGCGCCGTCAGGCGTTGAAACCCATCGCGGCCCATCTCAAGGGACGGGACCAGAGAAAAACCGCCGTTCTCGATGTCGCCTGCGGTACCGGCCGGTTTCTGGCTCAACTCCTGCAGGTCTATCCACGCATTGCGGCAACGGGTCTCGACCTCTCCCTACCCTATCTGACTGAAGCCGGGCGCTACACGAAGCCCTTGCGTTTACTGCCATTCATTCATGCGAGCGCCGAAGAGATTGCCGTCAAATCCGGTTCCGTCGACATTGTCACCTGCATGTTCCTGTTTCACGAACTGCCCCCGGATGTGCGC
>JANQOC010000747.1 GCA_028279265.1 Hyphomicrobiales bacterium | reverse complement strand
AAGAGCCTGTGCTAGATGCTTGATTTCTGATTCCCGGTAGCGGCGGATTTACTCATGGCCGGAGGGTTCTGCGATCCATGATTTTTGGAAATGTCGGGGCTATCCTGCAGACCGGAACGCGTGGGATCAGGAAGCCTTTCTTGCCAGTGATCGCTCATTGATGGCATACAGAAGTCGAATATCTGGTAATGACAATTGGCAAGAAAAGTCAGGACATTCCGCGCCCCGGGAGCCTCTCAATGCAACAAAACACAAACGAACAGCCGGCCCTGCTTTGCGAGATCACGGCCGACGATTATCGACGCGATCCCACCCGTTTCGGCAGTCCCGAGGTTGCGGCCCTGTTTCCGGATTTCCAGCATCTGGATATACGGACCCGCGGCGCGACCATCCGGTTACGTCATGGCGGTTCCGGGCCGCCGCTGCTGCTGGTTCACGGCAATCCGCAAAATCATGTCTGCTGGCATAAGGTCGCTGCCGAGCTGGCGCGGGACTATCATGTTATTCTCCCCGACCTGCGCGGCTATGGCGACAGTTCCCTGCCGGATGCGGGTGAAAATCACAGCAATTACAGTTTCCGTTCCATGGCCGAGGACCTCCTGGATGTCATGGATTATTTCAACTATCCGCAGTTTTTTCTCGTTGGCCATGACAGAGGCGGGCGCACGGCGCATCGGTTGTGCCTGGATCACGGATCCCGGGTTCGCAAAGTCTGCCTCATGGACATCATTCCCAATTACTATGTCTGGTCGAATCCGACCAAGAACTGGGTCATCCGCACCTGGCACTGGGGATTTATGGCGCAACCGGAACCCTTTCCCGAGAGATTGATCAGTTCCGTTCCGGCGGAGTACTTCCTGAAAAGCCGCATGACAATACGTGGTGGCACGGGTATCGATTTTTTCTCCGATGTGGCCATGGACGAGTACATACGCTGCTACACGCTGAAAACAATCACCGGATCATGCCGGGATTATCGCGCGACCGCGACTGTCGATTTCGATATGGACACCGAAGACAAAGACAAGAAGGTTGACAATCCGCTGATGTTGCTTTGGGGCGCCCGTGGCCAGTCACCGGAACGGGCCAAGGCATTTGTCGAGATCTGGAAGGATTACGCCAGCGATATCCAGATCACGGAGGGGATGAATTGCGGGCATTACATGCAGGAAGAATCCCCGGATGAGATCATCAAACACTTCCGGGATTTTTTCGGTGCCGGCTAATCTCCGCGACGCCTGAAATTCATGTAGTATGTGAGAGGGGCGGCGGTTGCCCTTATTCCCCGAAAGTCACGGCGGGCAGAACTGTCCCCTCGCAGTTGCCGAAGCCAATGCGATAGTCTCCCGAACACCAGCCGGTTATATCGACGGAATCGCCGTCCTCGAGAAAACTTCTGCTTTCACCATCGATCTGCAGAGGTTCCTTCCCGTTCCATGAGAGCTCAAGCAGGGACCCGAAGCTGTCCGGCGTCGGTCCGGAGATGGTGCCTGATCCCAGGAGATCTCCCGTTTCCATCGCGCACCCGGACGAGGCGTGATGGACAAGCTGCAGCGCCGAGGAATAGTACATATATTTGTAATTGGTCCGGCTGATCGTCTTGGGCTTGCCCGACGGCGGTGTCAGGCTGACCTCCAGGTGAATATCAAAATTATTGGGTGTCTCTTCCTGCAGATAGGGAAGCAGCGGCTTGACTCTTTCCGGCGCCGGAACCCGGAATTTTTCGAGGGCCTCCCGTGTCACAACCCAGGGCGAGATTGTCGATCCGAATGCCTTGGATTGAAACGGACCCAGGGGCTGGTATTCCCAGACCTGGATATCCCGTGCCGACCAGTCATTGAGGAGAACATAACCAAATATATTCTCATAAGCCGCGGCAGCTGTAAGGGGTTGCCCCATGGGATTGGACGTCCCGACAATGGCGCCCAGTTCGAGCTCGATGTCCAGTTTCTGACACGGGCCGAAATAGGGGACGTCATCATTGGGTCCTTTTAGCTGGCCGGAAGGCCGGTGTATGGGCGTTCCCGAAACAACGACGGTTGAGGCCCGGCCGTTATAGCCAATTGGAATATGCAGCCAGTTGGGCATGAGCGCATTGTCGGGGTCGCGAAACATCGATCCCACATTGGTCGCATGTTCCTTCGATGCGTAAAAATCGGTGAAGGAGCGGACGAATATCGGCAGGTGCATATCAACTGCCGTTTGAGCCACCAGGGGCAATTGCCGGTCACCGGCCTTGGCGTCAAGCAGGTCGGCAATCCTGCTGCGTGTCTCGGACCAATTGTTTTGCGGCAAGGCCATGAACGGGTTGAGCACGCCATCGGAAAACACTTTCTTGCCCTCGGCGGGAGAAAGCCTGCCCGCCTCTTCCAGGGCAGTCAGGTCCAGAATTTGATCCCCGATGGCGATCCCGACGCGCTTCGGACCTCCGTCTTGGGAGAACACGCCATAGGGCAAATTCTGGATCGGAAAATCCGTCTCCGGATTGTTCGCACTTTCAACCCAGCTTTTTCGATCCGGATTATGGGTATCGTTGAGTCCGCTCATAAGTCACCTTTTCACCAATTCCGTACTTTGGGATGTTATAGGCGCCCGGTGAGAGGAATCAAATGGCAATAAAGAATGATCATGCCGCAAATCCGACGATGACGACCTGAGCAAGCAGTTTCCTAATGGGAAGAGACAAGATTTTGCGAATTGATTATCAAGGTGCTGGAGGCCACGGCCAGAATCGAACTGGCGTACACGGATTTGCAATCCGCTGCGTCACCACTCCGCCACGTGGCC
>JANQOC010000736.1 GCA_028279265.1 Hyphomicrobiales bacterium | reverse complement strand
GCACCGATTTCGGAAGCCGCGGCAAAAAGTGCTGCCGTTTTGGCATTGATGACCGCCAGATACTCATCTTCCGTCGTCGTCATGTTTTTCGCGGTGGTCAATTGCATGACCTCACCTTCGGCGATGACCGCAGCGGCATTGGATAAAATGCGCAGAGCCTCCAGGGATTCCACTTCGACCATCATCTTGAACGCCTGTCCCAGAAGGTAGTCGCCGACAAGCACACTGGCCTGGTTTCCCCAGAGCATTCGCGCGGTCTTGCGGCCCCGGCGCAGATCGCTTTCATCCACCACATCGTCATGAAGCAGTGTGGCGGTATGGAAAAATTCGATACTGGCGGCCAGGGTAACATGTCCCTCGCCCTCATACCCGCACATCTTCGACGATGCCAGGGTGAGCATGGGACGGATCCGCTTGCCTCCCGATGAAATCAGGTGGTGAGCCAGCTCAGGGATCATATCGACATCGGACCTGGCTTTTTCCATGATGATACGATTGACCTGTTCCATATCTGATTGAACCAGGTTCATCAGGGGTTCCAGCTCGTTCTTCGGATTATTCGTGCCGTCGAAAGGTAATACAACGCCCAATGTTTTCGCTCCTACCGCAACTTGGATTAGCAATATAGTCGTCATTGCTATAATCTATATCCGGCACAATGACGCAGAATTTATCCGCGACTATCCCGAAATTCGACCATTCAAAGCATTTTCTGCTCAAGTTGTCATGATAAAACTCTAAATTATCCGGTATGTTATTCCTGAACATGAACCCCGGCCCATGAACCTCAGCCCGTGAATCCGTGCTTATGAGAGAACTTCTGAGAACCAATGACATGGTATTGGTCAGTTTCATCGAAGCCATATTGAAAGAACATCACATCACCTGTATCGTTCTTGATACGCACATGAGTGTTGTCGAAGGCTCACTTGGAATATTACCACGACGCATCATGGTGGATGCGGACGACTTGCTCCAGGGTCGTCGAGTTCTGGAAGAAGCCGGCATATCCTCCGCTTCCGGTTAGGTCGGAGATCAAAACGTGGGTCCTGCAAATCAAGTCTACTCAGAGCAACTGCCCGAACTGGAAACCACGGCGGACTGGTTTTTCAATGGGGACCTTTCACTTGACCAGCCGAAATCCGGTCCGAGGACCGCAATAGACGCTTTTTTTCTCGCCGCCGCTATTCCGGAACCCGTTCGCGGAACCCTTCGGGTCATCGAAGCGGGTGCGGGAAACGGTGCCGTGAGCCTGGCCCTGGCCCTGCGGATTGCGGAAATATTTTGTGTCGGAGTCGAACTCGAAGCCCGCCTTGTGCATCTGGCCCAGAGCAACGCCCGCAAGAATAAATTGCACGAGCGCGTTCAGTTCGTTCAGGGTGATGTCACCAAGAGCCAGACCATGAATACGCACCCCCTCCTGGTCCGTGAAGGGTTCGACCATGCGATCGCCAATCCCCCTTATTACTTTTCCGGTTCGGCGCGCCAGTCTGAAGATGAAATCAAGGGGCGTGCCTACGTCCATACCCTCGGAGACCTGGATTCCTGGATCCGATTTCTGACAACCGCAACATCAGCGAAGGGAAGTTTGACCCTCATACATCTGCCGGAAAATCTCAACCTTCTGCTCGAAGTGCTCGATGGGCGGTTTGGCGACCTGGCCCTGTTTCCGTTGTATCCCCATGTTGGAAAAACCGCTTCACGAATAATTATTCAGGGCATTAAGGGCAGCCGCGGTGGAACGACATTGCACCAGGGTCTGGTGCTGCACGAAACTAACGGCCAATACACGGAAGAAGCCAATAAGATTCTCCGGGACTGCGGATCCCTGAAACTCAGATAAGACCTTGCGAACAGGGCTTTGGCGCTTCCGGCGCACTTCCGGTAAATGGTAACAACGGCCGATCATCGCTTGAAATCCTCGCAAGTCATTCTATGTTGCATATTGTTGGAACTTTCCCATCGCTTCGAAGATCAAGCGGTTTGTCTCATAAAAAACGCGCTTAAACTGGAGATCGAAAAATCGTGAGTTTCTGGCCTTTTCGTCGATCAAATAAAGCCCCCATCGTACCGGTCATTCGCCTGTCGGGAGTCATCGGCTCGAGCTCCGCATTTCGCCCCGGTCTGAACATGGCCGAATTGGCCGGGGTCATCGAGCGCGCCTTTTCCACCAAGCATATTGCGGCCGTCGCCGTGCAGGTAAACTCTCCGGGCGGATCGCCGGTTCAGTCGACGCTCATCTACAAGCGCATCCGGGCGCTCGCCGACGAGAAGAAATTGCCGGTCTATGTCTTTGCCGAGGACGTTGCCGCCTCCGGTGGCTATCTCATGTCCCTGGCCGGTGATGAAATCTATGCGGACGAAAGTTCGGTGATTGGATCCATTGGCGTGATTTCCGCCGGGTTTGGCTTTAACCGGCTGATCGAAAAATATGGCGTCGATCGCCGTGTTTATACGGCGGGCAAAAGCAAGTCGACCCTTGATCCGTTTATGCCGGAAGATCCGCAAGACGTTGAAAGATTGCGACGGATCCAGGATGAGATCCACAGCCACTTTATCGATCTGGTGAAGGACCGCCGGGGAGACAGGATCGCCGAAGCAGGTGATCAGCTGTTCACCGGCGAATTCTGGAGCGGCGCCCGGGCTGTAGAGCTTGGCCTTATCGATGGCTTGTCGGACCTGCGTTCGAAAATGCGGGAGATATTCGGTGAAAAAGTCAAACTAAAGCTGATTTCGGGGGAAAAAGGCTTCCTGCGACGGCGTTTGCGATTGCCCTTTGGTGGC
>JANQOC010000694.1 GCA_028279265.1 Hyphomicrobiales bacterium | reverse complement strand
TCTCAGACAAAAAATCGCTCCTTACAACAACGACCGGCGCCTTGCCGCGCCCGTCTTGGTATACGGAAAACCTACGGGGACTGCCGCTCTCCCATGGATTTTCCCAAAACAGCTACCGGGAACAGCACATGGATTGCCTCGCCTGCAATACGGCGCTGCAGCATCGTGCCGGGATCGATATTTTTGTGGATGGCGACACACGGCTCGACGACGATGTGGCGGGCAAGAGCTGGGTCAGCTATGTCTGTGAACGCGTCGACGGGATCGGCGAGCCGCGGGTCGAGGTGCAACCCGCCAACTTCATGGCCGACAAACAGCCCGGCGATATAATGTGGGAAGTCATTGAAACCCGCATGACACCACCGGTTGAGGCTGAAATCAGTGGATCCCAACTGGAACTCGACCGGGCCTATCGGGCCATGGCCGGAATGACAGGGAATCCGGTGAAAGTCGGATCCATATCGGCCCAGATTCTGACGCTGATGCTGGCGGATGAGCACTACAAGGACAAATGGGAGCTCCTGGTCGCTCTGTCGGAGATGAACAACAGGGAATTTCATGCATTGGCTGATGCCGGCGCACCCCTGGTGCAGATCGAAGAACCGGCCATTCATCAGACCATGAATGACGAGAATGCCCCCATGTCATCTGAGCAATGGGTGGAAGCCTTCAACATTGAAGTAAAAGGATTGCGGGAGAAGTGCGAGGTCTGGTGCCACACATGCTGGGGTTCCCCGGCCGCGCAAAGGGTGGCAAGCCGGGATCAATCCTACGAAAAAGCTCTGCCCTATTTTGACCAGCTGGATGTCGATGTCATCACTCTCGAAGGCGCCTTCAACGGTGGTATGGATTTCGCCCATGCGGGCAAACTCATTTCCAAAGATAAGAAGATCGCCCTGGGGGTCATCAGTCACCGGACGCTGCAGGTGGAACGCCCTGAAGAAGTGGCGGACCTCATTCGCCTGGCGCTCAAACACATTGAACCGGAGCGGCTTATTCTGTCGAGCGATTGCGGGTTTGGCCGCAACGGCATCAGCCGCATGCACACTTATTATAAGATGGTTTCAATGGTGAGGGGCGCCAATATCGTCCGCAAGGAGCTTGGACTGGAAGAAGTTTATGTCCCGGCGACGGATCCCAAACTCTCAATGGTACCGATCGTTTGAGGCAGACCTAACTTCGGGAATCCAGCAGATCACATCGGCAACACCGTCGGCAGCGGAACCCTGCAGCTTGGCCTTTAGCACTGGCGAATGTCCGTTTACCATCACGGTCAAAGGGGGTTGAAAGCACCACGGGAGGGGGATTTAATAATTGGGCAGTCCACCGAACTCTGCGCACCTGCAACTAGAGCACCCCCAAACGGCTCTAAAGCGTCTGGTGGGCTGCACTTTTATTTCCGAAAATTCGAGTTCTTGACGATTGCCGGAGCGGCACGGCATTGGAACCGGTCCCGATGGACGGGCAAGGGACATAGGGATCCGTTCAAGCGCGACGCCCCAAATACGGAATTCAGCGTAAAAAGTGAAGCACCGTCTCAGCGACGGTAATCCAGCGGTGAAAACCGGGGCGTCAAATGTGAGATGGATGGATGGGCAGGGTGGGCGTTTGAACGTCATGAGGCCTTTTGAGGCTTCACAAAGAACTACGGTTGCGAAGTTTCCCTCAAAACTTCGCAACCGTTACCAAAGCAAGAAACGCAATACTGCTTGGCCAACTTGGCAAATAATTATTGCTCGAAGATTAATGGAAACAATTATCTTCGGGTTTTTGCGTAAAATGTTGGAATCCCCTATTTTTTCAGATCCAATCGTTAACAATTCATTGCATGACAGGCGCCATGGCGATCCCTGTCTCCTGCGATCCGGAACGACACCCGGCCAATTTGCGGAATTTGCCCTTCTTTGGCAGCTGTTTGGCTTGGGCTATTGCCGCGGCGTTCGGCTCTTTTTGGCCTCTCTGCGGACGGTGTAGAAAGCTGCCAGAATGATAATGGCGGCACCGGCGAATACGTTGACCCCCGGCCAGTCGCTGAATATCAGGAAGCCGAGGATCGTGGCGTAGAGCAGACGCACATATTCCAGGGGTGCGATAACCGTTGCCTCGCCGGCCCGATAGGCGAGGATATTGGTGAACTGCGTGATCACCGATGTAGCGCCTATGGCGATCAGAAAGACGAGTTCCTGGGTATTGGGCGTTTTCCAGTACCAGATCGCCGGCGGGATCATGAATAGCCCAACGCATATGGCCTGATAAGACAGAATGGTCACCGGGCGATCCGTTTGCGAGAGCTTGCGAATGATAACCGAAGTTATGCCGGCAAAACCCGATCCCGCTATGGCCATCACCCCGTAAACACTGATGGCGCCGCCACCGCTGGGCTGGGCGACGATAATGACGCCAATGAAGCCCACAATAATGGCCAGCCAGCGTCGAATCCCCACGACTTCGGACAGTATGAATATGGCGCCGATCGTTACGAAGAAGGCTTTCGCGAAGCCGATGGTCGTGACATCGGCCAGGGGGAGATGAATGGCCGCCGTGAAGCCCAAGAGCATGGCGGAAATGGCGCAGGCGACGCGGACAAGTTGCAGATCAACACGCGACGACTTCAGGGCGTCAGGAAAGTTTTTCAGAATAATCGGCAATACGATGATGATCATCAGGGTCTGCCGGAAGAGTAATATTTCGGTTATATGGATTGTCTGGCCGGTGATTTTGATCAGGGCGATCATGACCGTATATCCGGCGCCGGAGACGAGGCTCCACAAGATCCCACGGAGATTGCCGGGTAATTTGCCCCACCGATGTTTAAGACGCGCTAAAGTGGCGCGGCGCAAATTTGGCAAGGTCCCCATAGAATTTGTTGAACTTTCAGACTTGGATTGCGTTCGTTACCGGCGATCCTACCATGATATCTGTGCAGATGTAATTTTTCGGCACAGAAACATGGGTCGTCCGGGTTCAATCAAAGCTCGTGCAAAAAAAGAGGCCGCCGGAAGGGCGACCTCTTCGACTAGGAGGGAGGATTGAAAAACTTACTGCTGCGGCTGGTTTTCTTCAGAGCCTTGTTCCCGCCGATCTTCGCGCTGTCGCCAGCGCGGGCCAAATCTTTTGCGGCGATCATCCCGGTCCAGCACACCATCATCGTTGCGGTCAAATCGCTCAACAACGTTGGCGAACGGTTTTAGAAATTCCTCGCCAGTGATTTTGGCGTCACCATCCGTATCCAGACGCTGGAAGCCGCGTACAACTCTTTGCTTCCTGACTTCGAGCCACAGGTTTTCAAACTCTTTGAGATCGATATTTCCGTCACTATTGGCATCGTGGCGCTTCAGCAGGTCGGAACGAGCCTGGTTCAACTCTTCCTGGGTCAGCTTTTCATCACCATTGGTGTCAAAGCGTTCCAACATCCGCCGGTGTCCGCGTCCGCGATGCTTGCCCCGCCAATGGCCGCGATGACCGCGGAACTCCTTACCGGAATCGCCACGATGGGCGACTTTATACGAACCGTCATGCTTCTGGGCGACGGCATAGCTCACGGCGCCGGCGGCGCCCATAACAGCGATCATGCTGACCGCGATGATGACAGGTTTAGTTATTTTCATGACATACTCCGCTAGATTTCCATGTATCCTTGGGTGCAAGGTTTGAATCTGTTTCCCCCGGCGAAAATCGTAGGAGTGAAACTGACCAGGAACCCGGTCCCTTTGATCGTTCATATGCAGATAATACGCAGGCGCGCAGGTTAATCCGTCGCGGACTGATAGAAATATGTCAAAATCAATTGGTAAGTTTCGCGGACACCGCCACCGTTCCGGGTGCCCGCTCAAGATATAAAGTACGATACTCAGGCGAAATTCTGAGAGAATATGCGGGAAATCTTCTTGATGTTCGTCGGGACATATTTACCAATATTTCGCTTCATGGTCGCTTCGCCGATGGTGTCGACAAATGACTGAAAATATCGGGACTGGTCAGGGAGAATGGGATCTGTCCCCGGCGCATTGACGAAGCGAATGACACCGTCGCCGGTGAGGCGCAGGCAGTTGGATGTCAATGGATGCGTGAGCTCGATATAGCTGTTGGCTGTATAGCGGGAGTCATAAACCGGACGTGCGTCCCACCCATTGTCAATCAGGGTGTTTAAACGCATGAGCGCAACGGCGCCGCCATTTTCAAAACTGTTTACGAGAGTTCTAAAATCAAAGAGCCCATCTTCGTTGTCTCCTGTGAACTCTTGATTGATTTTCTTATCAAACGAAGAAACAAGATGATCGTAGTAACCCATATTTACTCGCCTCTGATACGCTAAAGGCACAGCTCATCCCCAGGAAAAACTAATAAAATCAACTTGTGGCAACATCGTGATCACAATTAAATTTATTTTTCCGGGGGGTGATAGGCATAAAGCCAGTCATATTGTCGTAAAAGCCGCTCACCGCCCAGTTGTTGAATGACCTGGTTCCGTCCCAGACGGGCAACGCCGCGCATGTGATAGATTTTACCGTTTCTTCTGGAAGCGGCCTGAACCCTTTGCACACGCGGGCGTCGCGACATCTCAAAATCACGGCAGGCATCTGCTATGTTTGTCATATCCCCGCACGTGTCATTGTGCCGGGCTAGATGAAGGGCAATCTCAAATCCATCTTCGATTGCCAGGCCACCGCCCTGTGCCAGAAAAGGAAGGACCGGATGGGCCGCATCGCCGATGAGCAGGACATTGTCGCGAAACCAGGATCTTGCCGGCCCCAGTTCCGCGAGCGACCAGCGGCTCCAGCCCGGAGCGGAATTCAGGCGTTGGATAATGGTATCGGGCCAATCCGCAAAGTGGGGAAGAATTTGAACAATGTCGGCCGGCCGGCTCCATTCCGGTGACCGGGTGGCTTCGTCAATGATGGCCACCACATTAAGAAGTGCGCCGCCGCGCACCGGGTAGTGAACCAGATGAACCCTCGGGGCCATCCAGATTCGTGTGGTGAGAAAGTCGGACGCCTTGTCATCTTCCGAAAGAGGAATGAGCGCGCGATAAGCGGACTTACCGGAATAGCGGGGCGGCGGCGTTGCAAACAATTCCTGCCGCGTGCGCGACCATATTCCATCGGCCCCGATGACAAAACCCGCTTCGATGGTTTCATCCGTTGCACTGACAAGTAAGTTGCGCGCCCTTCCGGTTTGCAGGTCCCGGACATCGAAGTCTGTGCGCAAGGTGATCTTTTCCGTGTCCCGGGCCTTGTTCCACAAAAGGCTGATCAGGTCCTGGCGATGGATGGTGACATAGGCGGCGCCATAATCTGATCTCGTCCGCACACCGACAGGCAGGCTGGCAAGACAACTGTTCGAGAGCCCGTCCATGATCTCGATGTGTTCGGTGCGGTGGATATGGGATGAGGTACTTATAGCGACGTCCAGTCGCTCCAGAATACGGACGGCATTGGGGCCGAGCTGAATACCGGCACCTGTTTCGGCGGGACCGCCGGCCCGCTCAAGGACGCACACATTGTTTCCCTGGCGCGCCAGGGCGAGGGCCGCCGTGAGACCGGCTATTCCAGCACCAATGATGCAGATCGGCGGTTGCATACTCATCTCAAAAGAATCCTGACCAACACGATTTCGTGATGGCAAGGCCCAGGTCTGTCGGTTTGAGGCCATCTCGAAAATGCAGCAAAATATTTATGCCGTGAACGGATGAGTTTGTCCCGCGAGAACGGAATGGGATTTTGATTCGGTCGATTAACGTGCACTGAATTTGTGGTGAAATAACCTGTTAGAGAAGGGATTTATGCACATTAGCACAAAAAATTGAGAAAAAATTTTTCGCAAAAAAACAAAATTATTGCGTGACCGGTCTTCAATTCAAGATATCTAGTAATCAAATAAGATGAGTAAGCGTCGAATAACTCAGGATTAATTCGCCCGTCAAATTAATTGATCCGATTGGTTCACTTTCCTGTGTCGAAAACATTACACATTTAACGACAAATGCTTTGAACTATCGACGCTGTTGCTGCAATTGCCTAGGCTATAACGGAGCGTACGAAAAAAACCTGAGTTCAACGAGACGTGCATTTTGGATCTCCCTTATTGTTGTTCGTATGGGGTTCAATAGAAGCGAACCACAATAAAGGTGATCTGGAATTTAAATGGGTTTGAACCGAGTTGCTGCCTCTTGCGTATTGTGTTCGTAGCCATACGTTGAACAAATTCACCACCTAAATTTATAGTCGGTGGGTATCCGTACGAATACCAAGATCATTTGGACAAAATCGCAAACTTAATGCGAACTCGACCTGGTGGAGGAAGCAAACAAGCGTTTGCCAAGACAGTGGCTCTGGCTCGGATTGTTGATGACTCTGGCTGTGTACGAGGAAAACTAAAGATGGCTCAAACGCCATTTAAAACAAATTCAGAATTCATGTACTCCCGTAAAGGTGGGCGATCGTTGTGCCGTAGAGGCGCGTGCGGTCTTGAGACGGTGTGAGGTGAGGCAAGTCAATTTGTCCGGAACGACAAACCCGGTTGGTAAGTAGATGCAATGAATGGTGGATAACGATGCAATCGACAGACAACATTTTTGATCTCTATACGAAGGCTTACGATCAGGAACGACAGGTTACGGTTTCGCTGAAGGAATATCTCGAAGGTTGTCGCGAAGATCCGATGATGTACGCTTCGGTCGCCGAGCGGATGGTGAAAGCAATCGGTGAGCCGGAAATTATCGACACCGCTAAAGATCAGCGTCTCGGGCGCATTTTCATGAACCGGACGCTCAAGACCTATGCGGCATTTGCTGATTTTTTTGGTCTCGAGGAAACCATCGAAAGAATTGTCGGCTTCTATCGACATGCCGCGCAGGGCCTTGAAGAGCGCAAGCAGATACTTTATCTCCTCGGCCCCGTTGGTGGCGGCAAGTCATCCCTTGCCGACCGGCTGAAGGATCTGGTTGAGAAATATCCCGTCTATGTGCTGGCAGCGGGCGACGAGGTCAGCCCCATTTTCGAGAGCCCGCTCGGGCTGTTCGATCCCAACAGTATGGGGGCTGTTCTGGAAGACCGTTACGACATCCCCCGCCGCGTCCTCAACGGCCATGTCTCGCCGTGGGCGGTCAAACGGCTGGATGAGTTTGGCGGTGATATCTCGAAATTTTCCGTGGTCAAGATTTTCCCATCGAAACTGCGACAGATCTGTGTCGCCAAAACCGAACCCGGTGATGAAAACAATCAGGATATTTCATCCCTCGTCGGCAAAGTTGATATTCGAAAGCTAGAATATTTCGGCCAGAACGACGCCGATGCTTATTCTT
>JANQOC010000677.1 GCA_028279265.1 Hyphomicrobiales bacterium | reverse complement strand
AGGACGTCACGGTTGTCGATGTTTTCGAAGGTGTCGGCCAGCATTCGGCGGGTAATATGTCCGCTGATGATTTACATGAATTGGAATGCGTTGCCTGTCCCAGTGCAGGATCCTGCGGCGGCCAGTTCACGGCCAACACGATGGCCTGTGTGTCGGAAGCCATGGGATTGGCGCTACCGGGTTCCGCCGGCGCGCCCGCCCCTTACGAATCCCGGGATGAATATGCGGTTGCGAGCGGCCGTGCGGTTATGGATCTGGTTGCCCAGGGTATTCGACCCCGGGACATCGTGACGTTGAAAGCTCTGGAGAATGCCGCAACCGTGGTGGCGGCGACAGGGGGATCGACCAATGCAGCCCTGCATTTGCCGGCGATCGCCCACGAAATCGGTATCAAATTCGATCTCTTCGACGTTGCCGAGATATTCCGCAAAACGCCCTATATCGCCGACCTTAAACCCGGCGGCAAATATGTCGCCAAGGACATGTTCGAGGCCGGTGGTGTGCCGGTTCTGCTGCGGACCCTGCTCGACGGCGGCTACCTCCACGGCGATTGCCTGACGGTCACCGGTAAAACCATTGCCGAGAATCTCGAGGGTGTGGAATTCAACAGCGATCAGGACGTTATCTATCCCGTGAGTTCGCCTCTCAGCGAAACCGGCGGGGTGGTCGGATTGAAGGGATCGCTGGCTCCTGAAGGCGCCATCGTCAAAATCGCGGGCATGAAGAAACTCCAGTTCCGCGGACCGGCGCGCTGCTTTGATTGCGAGGAAGATGCTTTTGCAGCCGTTCAGAACCGGGATTACGAGACGGGCGATGTGATCGTTATCCGCTATGAAGGCCCCAGGGGCGGGCCGGGTATGCGGGAAATGCTGTCAACGACGGCGGCACTCTATGGGCAGGGTGCCGGAGACAGCGTGGCCCTGATCACGGATGGAAGATTTTCCGGTGCGACCCGTGGTTTCTGTATCGGCCATGTCGGGCCGGAAGCCCAGGTTGGCGGGCCCATTGGATTATTAAAAGACGGAGACATCGTTTCAATCGATGCGGAAAAAGGAACGATCGACATAGAAGTCGACGAAGCCGAGCTGGAAAAACGACGGGCCGCTTGGCAACCCAGGGATCATCAATACAACAGTGGGGTGTTGTGGAAATATGCGCAGGAGGTTGGTTCTGCGCGCGAGGGAGCAATCACACATCCCGGAGGCAATGCGGAAGTTAATTGCTATGCAGACATCTAAATTCAGGGCGAAAGCGCTAGCCGTTTTCACAATAATTGCGGGTTTTCAACTCGGTACGCTGGTATCGCCAGTGGCGGCCAAGGACACGGTTCAGAACTTTTCCTCACCCGTCGAAGCCTATCGGCAGGGGATGGCGGCCTATCATGCCGATGACTTTGAGCGGGCATTGCCGGCACTCAATTTCGCGGCGGAAAAAGGTGTCATCGGCGCGGTTCTCAATCTCGCGCGAATTTATGCCAACGGCAAAGGCGTAAAGAAAAACGACGCCATGGCATTTGAGTACTATGCCCATATCGCCAATAACTATTCCCGGGTCAGCCATAAGAATGCGCTGGGGATTTATGTTGCCGAGGCGTTTGTCGCGGGCGGTGACTACTATCGCCGGGGTATCCCCGATTCACGTATCAGGCGGAATGCAAGCGAAGCCATTCGAAATTATACCCATGCCGCGAGCTATCTCCGGGATCCGGTGGCCCAGTACCAATTGGCGCGCATGCACTTGCGCGGTCTCGGTGTTCGGAAAAACCCTTTCCGGGCAGCGCAATGGTTGAATTTGGCGGCCAAACAAAACCACGCTTTGTCGCAGGCCCTTCTCGGAACCCTCTACTGGAAGGGGGAAGGTGTTAAAGTCAACAAACCGGTTGCTCTTGCCCTGCTGCAGGCGGCTGTGCGTAATTCACAATATAAATCGCAACTCAACAAACCGAACGACAGGAAGCAGATCCTGGGAACCTATCGCCGGCTTTCGAAAAACGCCGGGCCGGAACAGCGTGCCAAGGCACGGGAGATTTTTGCCAGTCGTTTCAGTCGTGGTGTTCCGGAGTTGGATGACAATTTGAGCACGGATAATCTGAACGGGATCATTATCGGTAAAACACCCAATGCCATTGCTGACAATCAGAATGACGATTCAATCAATGGTGGCCCGGGTTCCGATATATTGCTGGGTACTGCGACGTTCGGAATAAACGAAGACAATGTGAGTAATGGAAGTGTCATTTCCAATGACCGCGGAACCCTGCGTCCCTGACGGGAGCCGGGAG
>JANQOC010000672.1 GCA_028279265.1 Hyphomicrobiales bacterium | reverse complement strand
ATACCCGGGCGGCCATTCCTGGTCTGGAAAGTGGACTTCGTCCGACCAAAAGTCGGAGACATGGATACAGAACTGTTCCAGGAATGGTTCCAGGCACTTGCCCAGAACGGCGGCATTACCCTTCATGTCATGAACAGGCACGGAGAAAACAGTCACCATATCGTCGAAACCTGCTACAAGGGCCTCGGCAGAGCCTTCCGCCAGGCGATTTCAATGGATCTCCGGCAAAAGGATCGCATCCCTTCAACCAAAGGTCAGCTCTGAGATCCGGTGAGGAGCCGATTTGCACCGGAATTGGCTTCAATTCGGTCCGGAATCATGCCTCTGCAATTGTGTTTGCGGTGAAGAAACGCTAAACACATGTCTCGGAATTCCAGAATTCGCCGGGATATCCTTATGGTAACCTACAGAGTTTTCAAACCGGCCGTCGCCCCGCTCAATGATCTTGAGCAGGTCGACTCGTTTCGCTTTGTCAAATCCGGTTTTTGCTGGCCGGCCTTTTTCATCCCCATCCTGTGGCTGCTCTATAAACGCGCCTGGTATGTCATGCTCGCCTATATCGCCCTGGTCATTGTCATGATCCTGTTTCTGTTGGTGACAGGACTTACCGGAGCCGGCGCGACGATATTCACGCTGCTGCTCGGATTCTATTTTGCACTTGAGGCCAACAATCTGCGCGCTTACGAGCTGGAACATCGCGGCTATCAGTTTTGCGGCGTGGTCACCGGCAATAATCGTTACGATTGCGAAAAACAGTTTTTCACCGGCTGGAATGCGGACGCCGCCTGGTCGCCGCTGGATGATGCCAATATTCCCGGCACGGTTGCCGACCTTTCCGCACAGAATTTAGCACGGGGAGCCACCTGACGCTCTGCCGGCCCTGGAATTCGATCAATGAAACTTGCTATTATCGACTATGGATCGGGGAATCTGCATTCTGCACTGAAAGCGTTTGAACGCGCTGCGGCGGAGACACAGTCGAAGCTGCAAATTGAGCTGACATCTGACGCCCGGATCGTCGCGGAAGCCGATCGTATCGTTCTGCCGGGTGTCGGCGCCTTTGCCGACTGCCTGTCGGGACTGCAGGCGGTCGACGGCATGATCGATGCCATCCGCGAGACGGTGCAGGTTCGCCAGCGACCCTTTTTCGGGATTTGTGTCGGCATGCAGCTCTTGGCCGATCATGGTCTCGAACATGGCCGGACGGACGGCTTCGGTTGGATCCCGGGTGAGGTGCGACCCATTAAACCCCTTGATTCCAAGCTTAAAATTCCCCACATGGGATGGAATACCCTGCATGTGGTCAACGATCATCCGCTCCTTGAGGGAATTGAAACCGGACCCCAGGGATGGCATGCCTATTTTGTTCACTCCTATCATTTCGTCACCGAAAACCCCGGGGACTGTCTCGCGGAAACCGATTATGGAGGAACGGTTACGGCGATGATTGGCAGGGACAATATTGTCGGGACGCAGTTTCACCCGGAGAAAAGCCAGAAGCTCGGCCTGAAAATGATTTCCAACTTTTTGAACTGGGCACCGTGACATGATTTTATTTCCGGCCATTGATCTGAAAGACGGTGCCTGCGTCCGGCTCAAGCTTGGCGATATGGATCAGGCCACGGTCTTCAATGACGATCCCGGCGAACAGGCGCGTCAGTTTCAGTCCCAGGGTTTCAAATGGATTCATGTGGTTGATTTAAACGGCGCCTTTGCCGGTGAAAGCGTCAACGGTGCTGCTGTGGAAGCGATCCTGAAGGCTGTGACCCTGCCGATCCAGCTCGGTGGTGGATTGCGGGATTTACCAGGAATCGAGGCGTGGCTGCAAAAGGGTGTGACCCGGGTTATACTGGGTACGGTCGCCGTCCGGGATCCGGACCTGGTGCGCGAAGCCAGCCGGATGTTTCCCGGGAAGATCGTTGTCGGTATCGATGCCCGTGGCGGGCGCGTTGCCGTCGAGGGGTGGGCGGAAGAGAGCGAATTATCGGCCATCGAACTTGGAAAACGCTTCGAGGACGCCGGTGTCGCCGCCATTGTTTATACGGATATCGACAGGGATGGTATCTTGAAGGGACTGAATATCGAAGCAACTCTGGCGCTTGCTCAGGCGGTTTCCATCCCGGTCATCGCTTCCGGCGGACTCGCCTCCATCGAGGATATCCGGCGGCTGGTGCAAGAGGATTGCCGTATTCTCGAAGGTGCCATTTCCGGACGAGCGATTTATGACGGGCGTCTCGATCCTGCGGAAGCCCTGCAACTGATTGGCGAAGCCGGGGAATAGGACATGTTGAAAATCCGAATCATACCCTGTCTTGACGTCAAGGACGGCCGCGTCGTCAAAGGTGTCAACTTCGTCAACCTGGTGGATGCCGGTGACCCGGTGGCCTGTGCCACGGCCTATGATATTGCCGGTGCCGACGAGCTTTGTTTTCTCGACATCACCGCCAGTCACGAAAACCGGGATACCATATTTGATGTTGTGCAGAAAACGGCGGAACAATGCTTCATGCCGCTCACCGTCGGCGGCGGCGTGCGCAAACTGCAGGACGTTCGTAAACTGCTCGAAGCCGGGGCCGACAAAGTTTCGATCAATACGGCTGCGGTCAACAATCGTGAATTTGTGCGCGAAGCCTCGGAGAAATTCGGCGCCCAGTGCATCGTGGTTGCCATCGATGCCAAGAAAGTATCGCAATCCGGAGAAGAAAACCGGTGGGAAATATTCACCCATGGAGGGCGCAATCCCACAGGCATCGACGCCATTGAATACGCCAGGGAAGTCGTGGAACTCGGGGCCGGTGAAATTCTGCTGACCTCCATGGATCGTGACGGCACCCGTGCCGGTTTCGACCTGGAACTGACCGCCGCAATATCCGATGCTGTTTCGGTGCCCGTTATCGCTTCAGGTGGCGTCGGTAATCTGCAGCACTTATGCGACGGTGT
>JANQOC010000422.1 GCA_028279265.1 Hyphomicrobiales bacterium | reverse complement strand
GACCGCATCAGATATTCCTGTATCGATGCCCGAATCCACCACATCGCATATGTCGACAAGCGGAATCCGCGCTCGGGCTCAAACCGGTTGATGGCGTTTATGAGTCCGAGATTGCCTTCCGCGATCAGGTCTTCCAGGGGAAGGCCATAATTCTTGTATCTCGACGCAATCTTTATCACCAGCCTGAGGTGGCTCGTAACAAGGCGGTTGCAAGCACTTTGGTCACCGTGTTCAAGCCAAAGCTTAGCCAGTTTTTGTTCTTCCTGCTGATCCAACACAGGATATTGCATCGCTGATTTAATGTAGTTCATAGGATTTCACTGCTGTTGCGAAGGAAACTGACAAAAATAGTGGATTTGTTTCTTCAAGGCGTTTCTAGGATTATTACGTGGATATGCCTGAACCGGATCATGGTTTTCCGTCACACAATCCAGAGCTGTCCCGGTTCAAATCCGTGCTTAAAGCTCAGAGAGTCTTTAGAAATTTCTGAGCGCTGCTCCGAACGTCCTGCTGTTTGGATTCCGACATTTTGTCCCATGTCCGGTAGGAATAGGAGAGACGGTGATTATTCCCGAGCTTATCCCGATTACGATCAAGAAAATCCCAATAGAGGAAGTTGAAGGGACAGGCCTGGTCACCGGTCTTTTGCTTCACGTCAAATTGGCAATTTCGACAATAGTCTGACATTTTATTGATGTAGTTACCGCTGGCTGCGTAAGGTTTTGAGGCGAGCAACCCGCCATCGGCAAACTGGCTCATTCCCAGCGTATTCGGCAATTCGACCCATTCGAATGCGTCCGCGTAGACGGCAAGGTACCATTCATGAACTTCGTGGGGATCAAGGCCTGCCAGCAGGGCGAAATTACCAGTTACCATCAATCGCTGGATGTGATGGGCATAAGCCTCTTCGCGCGTCTGCTCAATTGCGCTCTTGAGACAGGCCATGGGTGTGTCCGCTGTCCAGTAGAAACCCGGAAGAGATCGCCGTGCCTCGAAATAGTTCCGGTTCAGATAGTCCGGCATGTGCCGCCAATAGATTCCGCGGACATATTCACGCCACCCGATAATCTGGCGGATATAGCCCTCGGCGGAATTCAGCGGGACTTTTCCGGATTTATAGGCCTTTTCGACGGCTTTACAGACCTTGAGCGGGTGCAGCAAACCGACATTCATGTAAAGGGAGAGAAGCGAGTGGTACAGGAACTTCTCAGCGTGCAGCATGGCATCCTGAAAATCTCCGAAACCCGGTAAGGCTCGATCAATAAAGTGTTCCAGCGCCTGTTCCGCAGCTTCCGGCGTCACCCCGAACCAAAACGGTGTCAAATCGCCGAAGTGGTGAGCAAACCGATCTTCGACGAGTTCGAGAACGTCCCGGGTAATCTCGTCAGGCGCAATTTGAAAGGGTGTCGGCCAATTGTGTAAACCTTTTGCCGATTTGCGGTTTTCGTGATCGAAATTCCACTTCCCTCCAAGCGGCGCATCACCGTCCATCAGCAATCCGGTTTTCTTGCGCATCTCCCTGTAGAAATTTTCCATGCGCGGATTTTTCCGCCCCTCAGCCCAGCTTTGGAACTCGGATAGCGAACACAGGAAACGCCTGTCCTCAAGAATATGAACGGGAAGATTAAATCGAGAGGACCAGCTCCTGACCATTTCCAGAACGCGCCATTCACCGGGATCCGTAATCACGATCTGGTCGGGGCAAACGTTTTGGACCGCTCTCTCAATTTCACTCGTGAAATTTCCGACATTATCCGGATCATCTAATTCCACATAACGCACATTCCAGCCATTCTCCCGCAGGGATTGAGCAAAGTGCCGCATGGCCGAGAGGATAAAGGCGATCTTTTTCTTGTGATGCTTTACATAACGCGTTTCGGCATCAACCTCGACCATGAGGACGTGGTCCCTATCCTTATCGGCCAAGCCAAGTGAGGAAATATCCGTGGAAAGCTGATCGCCCAGGATCACTACAAGATTGGTCTTGTCCATGTCGTCACGCATTCGGTTTAGATGTTCGACCTTTCTACGGCGGAACGGCATTGACGGATCGGACAATCTCCCGAATTTCCGGGTCCCATCAAAGAACCGGCAAAAATGCGGAATTCTGCATTATTTGGACTGATCTGAAATCAGTCCGTAATCGTATTTTAATTAAACTCATCAACAGAGGTATTTCACCATGTCGACCGCCGAAAAAATCGTCAGGATTAACGCAGGCGTCTCAAAATGCCTGCTCGTTGCATTAGCCGAGACAACGATCGCAACTTTGAAATCCCAGAATTATCACTGGAATGTAACGGGTCCGATGTTCGGATCTCTGCACGCCTTGTTCCAAGAAATTTATGAAGACCATTTCGAAGCCCAGGATTTGCTGGCCGAGCGCTTGCGAGCTCAGGGAGAGCATATTGACGGGCGTTATTCCGAATTTCTGAAAGTCAGTGCCATCCATGAATGCCCCGGCAAAATACCGGCTTTGAAGATGCTCTCCAACCTCGCCGATGATCAGCGCATGTTGTCGGACAGCTTGAAAAAACTCGCAAAAGTTGCCGATGAAATCGGAGATGTCGTAACGAGCGATATGGCCATTCAGCGGGCGGGTATCCATAACAAATTTGAGTGGATGCTTCGCGCCCACTTGCAGAACTAGGAGCGAATGCCTGGCGAAAATGTACGAGGAAAGTTCCATACCCATGACTGCTGAGAGCATCGACAGTTCCATTCGATCATCATGCGGCGGCGATCCCTCCCTGCTGCTTGTTGACGATGACGCGTCATTCCTTCGGGTTATGACGCGATCGCTCAGCCATCTCGGATACGCCGTATGGCCGGCCCGGTCAAAGAAAGAGGCTATTGATGCCATTTTCGCAATCGAGCCGGACTATGCCGTCATCGATTTGCATCTCGGGCAGGAAAATGGATTGGATATTCTGGCTTTACTAAGAGATCATTCGCCGGAAACGAAATCCGTCATATTAAGCGGTTACGCCAATCTCGAGACGGCCGTGAGTTCGATAAAGCTGGGTGCTTTGGATTGCCTGCCCAAGCCGATGAATGCGGAAG
Organism: Hyphomicrobiales bacterium; assembly: GCA_028279265.1. Lineage (GTDB taxonomy): Bacteria > Pseudomonadota > Alphaproteobacteria > Rhizobiales > CAYWUX01 > JANQOC01. The sequence goes on along the minus strand of JANQOC010000422.1, from coordinate 575 downwards.
AATTGCATCACTGCTTTCAACAGCAGTTCCTCGACAGAAACAGTAAACGCGTTGATATCATCCATCCCAACGAAGCTCGGCTGCAACACATTCTGGCGCATTGGGAGAAAAATAATCGTAACACGACGCAAACCGCATACAGCCTGCGAATGAATCGACGAACAATGCAAAGAATATTGAAAAGTGCTGGAATGTCGCGGGAGGCAAACTGCAGATTGGAAAATCCTTCACGATTTTCCAAACTTCGCCGGCTCTATCAGGTCTGGTCCCGCCAATTTAAGGAAAATGCAACCTGAAGGACCAATGGAAAGAGCCAATGGAGCGGTCTCACCAATATATCTGGTTTGTTTACCTGGGTGCCCTTCCCTTTATCGCGTGCGTGGGTGCGGTGTACATGAACTGGTCGCCCCCCGTTGAACTGGCCTCTCCCACAGAGATTGCCATCATTTATGGCCTCCTCATTGCGTCTTTCATGGCCGGCACTCACTGGGGTACCTTTCTCTACAAAGCCGAGCAATCTCCCGTAAATCTATTTATTATCAGCAATGCCTTAACGGTTGCGGTCTGGCTGATTT
>JANQOC010000632.1 GCA_028279265.1 Hyphomicrobiales bacterium | reverse complement strand
GCGCATCCGCCTGGCGGATCTGGATAGGGACGGAGACGATGAGATAATCGTTGTTCGCAGCTACCTTAAGCGTGGGGCAGCCTTGTCCGTGCTTGAATTCGGTCAGGGCGGCATTACGGTCGGGGCCGAAACAACACCCATCGGCCGTCCCAACCGGTGGCTCAATCCCGCCGGAATAGCCGATTTTGACGGCGACGGAACTCTTGAAGTGGCGATCGTCGTCACGCCCCATATTGGTGGTCGCCTGGAGTTCTGGCAGTATGAAAACAGGAAGTTGCGTCGCGATATGGCGCTCAAGGGATTTTCAAATCACATTATCGGTTCCCGCATTCAGGCCATGAGCACTATCGCTGATTTCGATCTCGATAAAATTCCCGATCTCGCGCTCCCGGATGCCAAACGCAAGGCTATCCGCATCATAAGTTTCGCAGGCGGCAAGGTCGCCGAACCGGTACGCATGTTTCTGCCGGCAAAAGTCGTGACCGAGCTGATCTCCGTGAAGCCTCTGGGCGCTGATCGTCCTGTCATACTTGCGGGACTTGAGAACAGGAAGTTGGCAATTATCCATTTCGGTGCGCTACCCGCCGGATTACAGGCGCAAAAATCCCTGTTTGACCGCTAGCCGGGATCTGATTCACTGAAATTTATGGATACGGACCGGGAGAGTTCAGTTTCTAGTTCTGAATTCCTGATTCCTGGATCCATGCCTGTGTCCGATCCAGGGCTTTTTCGACACCATCGAAAAGTTCGTGGATATCATCTTCCTGGATGATGAGCGGCGGACAGAAACCGATACTGTCTCCGAGGGGCCTGAGGATAATACCTTCGTCCCGGCAAAATTCGGCAGCTATTGCGCCAACTCCATGGCTCGGATCGAAGGACTGTTTGCGGCCTTTGTCGCTGACAATTTCAGCAGCGCCGATGAGACCGATACCGCGGGTTTCGCCAATGAGGTCGTGGTCAGCGAGCCTGTTCAATCGCTCGAGGAATATTGCCGAAACAGTGCGGACATGACCGGGTATGTTTTCCCGTTCGTAGATTTCAAGGGTTTTGAGGCCGATGGCCGTCGCCAGTGGATGACCGGAATAGGTGAACCCGTGTCCCAGTGTTCCGATCTTCTCGCTCTGGTTGAGCATGGCCTGGTACATATCCTCGTTTACCGTCAGCGCACCGAGGGGCGCATAGGCCGAGGTAATCGCCTTGGCAATGGATATGCTGTCGGGTTCCATGTCGAAAGTCAGGCTGCCAAAGGCTTCGCCGGTGCGGTGAAATCCACAGATGACCTCATCGGCGATGAACAGGATATCATGGGCATCGAGAACTTTTTTGATTTCCTGGAAATAATTTTCCGGTGGCAGGATAACGCCGCCGGCCCCCATGATCGGTTCGGCGATAAACCCGGCAATAGTCTCCGGTCCTTGTTCCTGGATAAGGGCTTCCAGGTTTTGAGCCATACGCCTGGAGAAGTCCGCTTCGCTCTCTCCGGCTTCGGCAAAATGGTAGTAATGAGGGCAGTCGGTATGAAGTATTCCGGCGATGGGCAGATCGAAATCCGTATGATTGGCCGGCAGCCCTGTGAGGCTGGCCGATGCGACGGTCACCCCGTGATAACCCTTGAGACGGGATATGATTTTCTTCTTTTCCGGTTTGCCGCGGGCATTGTTGTAGTACCAGAGCAGTTTGACCTGGGTGTCGTTGGCTTCCGATCCGGAACTCGTGAAAAACACCTTTGAAGCCGGTGCCGGTGACATCTCCTTGATTTTCTCCGCCAGCTCAATCGCGCTTTCGTGGCTGCGACTGGCAAACAAATGCGTATAGGAGAGATTGGCAATCTGTTCCCGGGCCGTCTCGGCGATTTCATCATTGCCGAATCCGAGAGAGGCACACCAGAGCCCGCTCATACCTTCGATGTACGGTTTCCCATGCTGATCGTAAACACGGATGCCTTTTGCTCTTTCAATGACAATGGGACCGGACTGGCGATGGGTTGCAAGATTGGTATAGGGGTGAACAAGCGTTTCGATGTCGCGCATATCCGTGTTTGACAAGGGGGCCATCAAATTCTCCATTCGCAGAGGTCCGGTGTGGTCGCTTACGGTCCGGGGCAACTGAAAATCTGCAGTTTTCCGGTTCTGGTCGCAGGTTGGAAAACCCATTTTATTCATTTCAAATTCCGACCATCATCCTTTATTACAGTGTTTGTCGGCGTCTTTAAAGATCGCGAACCAGGAATTCCTCGGAAGGAATTTTAAGATACGCCTGCCGATGTGGGGTCATTCCGGGTTCATCAGAGGCGAGACGCACGCAGAGGGCTAGGCCGGGCAGATAGATGGCATACAGAATAGCAAAATCGAATTCGCAACAGGCGGCCTGGGGATTGCGTATCTCGCTGTTTGCGATTCAGTTGCTGATCCTGACATGGCTGCTGCACAGATTTGCCTCGCTCTACACGCCGGCGGCGATTAATCTGTTTGGTTTCATTATCCTGAGTACCATTGTGGCTCTTCTGCTTTCAATCTGGGGGCTATTCCGAATCTGGAATCGTGGCCAACTGGGACTGGGAAAAGCCATAGCGGGTATTCTGATAAGTACAGTCATCATCCTTTTGCCTCTGTCCCAGATCCCGCAGGCGTGGAATCTTCCCGGCATCAACGATATCACTACCGATATCGCCAGTCCGCCTTCCTTTCAAACCCTCGCCAGCTCCCGGCCCAATGGTTCCAATTCGACATTTTACCCGGGAACGGAATTTGCCGAAGCCCAGATTCAGGCCTATCCCTATATCCGACCGGTTCAGCTCAACCTTGCGGCAACAACAACTTTTGAAGTCGTGCAAAAAGCGGTCAAAAAGCTCGGCTGGCGGATTGTCGCAACCCAGGTTCCCACCAGTGATGGCCGGCCGGGGCGCATCGAAGCCGTGGACAAAACTCTGTTTGTCGGCTTTGTCGACGATGTATCCGTACGTGTCCGGGGTGTCGGCAACCAGTCGCGCATCGACATACGGTCCGCCTCGCGTTTCGGCAGCCATGACCTCGGGCGCAATGCCTACCGCATCAATCTGTTGATCAATGAAATTAACGAGGCCATTGAAACAGGCGAGATTCTCCCGCAAACCCGCCCGCGCAACCGCCGCTAAAGCGGTTCCTGTCGTTACGATCCGCAGTCAGGATTTCCTGAACAGGGAGGTCGCTGTGACCGGACCTTCCGTCTTGATCTTGTCCAGTTCCACCAGGCGAATGAGATGCGCCTTGACCGATTGTTCTGCCGCCCGGCGCAGGCTTTCATCGAGGTCCGGATAAATGGCATCGGTTATGGCTGCCACGTCCTCATTCCCGGCTTCAACAGTGTCGAGAATCGCCTTTTCCCGCATGCCCCGATGCAGGAGGTAGGCTTTGACGACCCGTTTCGGTCGTTGGATCCTGCCTCCGTGCCCCGGAAAATACAGCTCATCATCACGGGCAAGAAGCGTTTCCAGAGAGCTGATATAAGCGCTCATGGAACCTTCAGGGGGAGAAATGGAGCTCGTATTCCACGACATCACATGATCCCCGGAAAACACCAGGTCCCTGTTCCTGAGTTCCAGGCAGATATGGTCAGGTGCATGACCCGGCGTATGGATCGCTCGCAGGACCCAGCCTTCGCCTTCGACGAGATCGCCATCTTCGAGCTCAATATCCGGGACAAAATCCCCGTGATAGCTGGACTCTTCCGCCTGCCAGCCGGGGACATGGGCCATGATCCGGTGCGTCGGTCTGAAAGAGCAGACTTTAGCCCCCGTGGCCTGTTTCAAACTCTCAATACCGTCCGCATGATCCCGGTGCGAATGGGTCAGAACAATATGGGTCAGCTCCCGTCCGTCCAGGGCCTGGATCAGGCTCTCCTGATGTTCATTAAGATCCGGTCCCGGGTCAATGAGCGCCAGCTTTTTCCTGCCGATAAGATAGCTGTTCGTCCCTTTGAAGGTGAACGGACCGGGATTACGGGCAACGACCCGGTGCAC
>JANQOC010000629.1 GCA_028279265.1 Hyphomicrobiales bacterium | reverse complement strand
TCACCTCCGGATTGCATCAATGAGCCGCTCTTTGCCTATGAACCGCACTCGGAGCAAAGATCGCTGCTTTCTCGGGAATTGGATCGGCAGTCCGGACTTTTCGTCGAACTTCCCCACATTGTTGATGGTCGCGAAGTTTGTTCATCGGAACAAATCGAAATTCGTTCCCCTCACAATCGCTCATTGATCCTTGGACAAGCCCATTGGGGGGATCAGAAAATAACCCGCGAAGCCATACAAGCTGCCAAAAACGCAGCGAGTGACTGGTCGCGATCGTCTTGGGAAGACCGCGCAACTATTTTTCTGAAGGCGGCCGAATTACTGTCCGGCCCCTGGCGAATGAAGATGAACGCCGCAACCATGTTGGGGCAATCTAAAACCGCCTATCAGGCGGAAATCGACTCGGCCGCAGAACTCATTGACTTTCTGAAATTCAACGTCGCCTTCATGCGTCGAATTTATGAGGATCAGCCTGTTTCCCCGAAAGGTGTGTGGAACCGGACGGATTACCGTCCGTTAGAAGGCTTCGTCTACGCCATCACGCCTTTTAACTTCACCGCCATTGCTGGGAATCTACCGACGGCCCCGGCCTTGATGGGGAATACCGTCATATGGAAACCTTCAGCATCGGCTATGCTGTCTGCTCATTATTTCATGCAGCTGCTTCGCGAGGCGGGATTACCCGATGGCGTAATCAACTTGGTCTATGGAGATCCGGTGGGCATCAGTGAAACGATACTCGCTGACCCGGATCTCGCCGGTATACATTTCACCGGGTCCACCTCCGTGTTTAACGGCATCATGAGCAAAGTGGGAAGTCGCATTGAAAACTATCGCTCTTATCCTCGTATTGTCGGCGAAACCGGGGGGAAAAACTTTATCCTGGCCCATGAAAGTGCGGATGTTGAGGGGCTGGCAACAGCGATTATTCGCGGTGGATATGAATATCAGGGACAAAAATGTTCCGCAGCATCACGAATCTATATTCCGGATACAATTTGGCCGGCTCTCCGGGACCGGCTCGTGGACCAGATCAATTCCATTAAAATCGGAGATGTCTCAGATCTCTCGAACTTCATGGGCGCGGTTATCGACGCGCGGGCCTTCAACCGCCACAAGACCGCCATCGATACGGCCAGGGAAGAGCCTCATTCGAAACTCTGGGCCGGTGGCTATGGGTCTCCCGAAGAGGGTTATTTTGTCCACCCGACGCTCATCGAAACGGAAGATTTCCACGCCCCGCTCATGAAGCAGGAGCTTTTCGGCCCGATCGTCACGACCTATGTCTATCCGGCGGCCGAATTTACAGACTTTGTCCGAAAGATCGATGAAACAAGTCACTATGGTCTCACAGGCGCGATATTTGCCCGGGACCGGAAAGCGGTTCAAGGTGCACGAGACGGATTACGATTCGCGGCCGGAAATTTTTACATCAATGACAAACCCACAGGCGCAATTGTCGGTCAGCAGCCTTTTGGCGGTGCGAGAGCATCGGGTACCAATGACAAGGCGGGATCCATATTGAATCTCCTGCGATGGACCTCCCCGAGATCCATCAAAGAAACATTGGTGAGTGAGACGGACTACACTTATCCGCATATGATGGCCGGATGACCCGCTTATGTTGCCAATAGCCGAGGCCAGTTTGTACAAATATTGATCGGAAGGTAAATTCCATGTCTGAACGACAGAGCACCCATGACGGCGAACTGGACACCCGTAACGACAATATTCTCATCTATGTGAACGGCGAGCTTGTGCCCCGGGAGCAGGCCACAGTTTCGGTTTATGATTCAGGCTTCATGCTGGGTGATGGCGCTTGGGAAGGATTGCGTCTCTACAACGGCAAGTGGGCGTTTCTCGATGAGCACCTTGACCGGTTATATGAGACGGCGAAATATCTCGACATTGATGTCGGTCTATCAAGGAGCGATATGGTTGCCGCCTTGGAGATGACACGTCAGGCCAATGATATGACCAATCACGCTCACGCACGATTGATGTTGACACGGGGTAAAAAAGCCAAGCCGTTTCAGCATCCGGGATTATCGAAGTTCGGACCGACAATTGTTATCATTATGGAGCACTCCGTGCCCTCCAGAGCACTCTTAACCCAGGGCATTCGACTTGCGACGGTGCCACAGGTTCGAGGGCTTCCCATGGCCCAGGATCCGAAACTGAATTCTCATTCCAAACTGAATTGCGTGATCGCCAGTATCCAGGCGGAGAAGGCGGGTGCAGACGAAGCTCTTATGCTCGATCCCCATGGATTTGTGAACACGACGAATGCCTGCAATTTCTTCATCGTCCGCAAGGGGGAGGTCTGGACATCGACCGGCGACTATTGCATGAACGGCATTACACGGCGAAAGGTCATCGAACTCTGCAAACAAGACGGAATTCCTGTTTTCGAGAAAAATTTTTCACTTGTTGAGACCTATGGAGCTGATGAGGCCTTTCTTACGGGTACCTTCGGGGCTCAAACTCCAGTGTTTGAAATCGATGGACGAGAGATAGGTGAAGGAAAACCGGGCCCTTTGTTTCACCGAATTCGAGAACTCTATACGAAGCTCGTCAGCTAACCCAGATGAGCAACAAATTTCCAAGTAGACAGCTACTATTTGAAAATCATCGGGTTGGTGGCACTTAGCCAAAACTTTTGCGTTGATCGATAATGTCAGCTATCGGGTAATAGGCGGACATCGATTTAATGCCGATCCGACCCGGCTTGACCTTCCAGTTGCTGAAACCCCTATGACTCCTACCTGTTTTCTGTTGTTCTTGCGCAGCATTAGACGATTGGAAATGAACCTGCGGTGCCAATTGACAATTGGGAAGACAGACAGCAGATCAATTCCCGCTTGTCTCCTTTAATCAGCAGGATAATCTAACTCGCTAATCGTTTTGAAATAAGGTCCAGAACAATAATGTCCGGCAAAACCACATTTGAATCTCTATCGCTGAATCGGAGAAGGCTCCTGCAATCGACCCTCGCCGGGGGTGCCGCCTTACTCGTGCCTGACATTTTGCAGGCGGCGTCGGCGGAGGGTTTTTTGATACTCAAAGCGGCGCCGACGAAGTTCAATCTCACGAGCGGCGATGACCAGGCCACGGATCCTACAGATGTCTGGTCCTATAACGGTCTGGTCCCCGGACCGGAAGTGCGTGTAAAGCAGGGCGATGACGTTCGTGTAAAACTGGTCAATAACTTGCCGGAGCCGACCACCATTCACTGGCACGGGATTCGATTGCCTAATGCCATGGACGGCGTGCCGGATCTTACGCAAAAGGCGGTCAATCCGGGAGAGGAATTCGACTATCGCTTCCGTGTGCCGGACGCCGGCACATTCTGGTATCACACCCATCTTCGATCCTGGGAGCAAATGGCAAGAGGTCTCTACGGTCCCCTGATTGTCGAAGAACGGGAGCCACAAAATTACGAAAGCGATCTGGCTCTCATTATTGACGACTGGAGATTGCGGGAAAACGGTCAGATCGACACCTCTAGTTTCGGCAACATGATGGACAGTTCACATGCCGGACGATTTGGAAACTGGATTACCGTTAACGGCAAAAGCCAGCCGACTTATGAAATTTTCAGAAGCCAGTTGACGCGCCTCCGGCTCATTAACACCTGTAATGCGAGAATATTAAGGATCAAGATCCCCGGACTGAATGCGCATGTGATCGCCCGCGATGGTCAGCCGATCGCGCCCGAATTTCTGGGCGACGAGAGTTTCGACCTGGCACCGGCTCAAAGAATTGATCTTTCCCTGGAAGCCAATTCCGGTTCACCAGAAGAACTGAAGATGTTCGCACTGACCCAGCGTGGGGAGCCTGTTGAGTTAGCGCGATTTGCAGT
>JANQOC010000612.1 GCA_028279265.1 Hyphomicrobiales bacterium | reverse complement strand
CGACCGAAACATCGGGGGCACTTGTTTTTGAAATGAAACCATTCCGGATATTCGAGACTTCAAACGTCAGCTCGCTCGCATCGTTGTCCGGGTCCAGGGCATTGAGATCCTCGGCTGTAATCGCGACGGAGCCTCCAAATGCGACATTCACCTCGTGATCACCAGACAATGTGGGGGGAACGTTGCGCAACTCGGCGCTGAGTTCGCCTCCGGATTCCAGCGCCAGTTGACCATATTCGATATCGCCGGTGACGGCACCGGTGCTCAGTATATTGATCAAATGCTTTACGCGAATATCACCCTGGACGGTGCCGCTGATCGTGGCATTGTCAGAAACCATTGTTCCATAGAGCTGACCGGATTCGTGAATCTGGATCGAGCCCGCCGTTACCGTCCCTTCCACATACCCAAAGACATCAATACTCTGCCCGCCATGAAGTTCGCCGCGAATAGACATATCTTCCCGAATCAGGGTTTTCCCATTGCCGGTTGACGGGGACTGGCTGGCGGAACGCGAAGCCGGGCGTTGCGGCTTTAAAGATGATGCGGGTTGTTGTTCAGTGGATTCATCGCCGGATGTTTTGGATTCTACCTTCTGGCTCGGACTCCCGAAAATGGACATGCGCTACTCCTGATGTCACAATGGTCTCAACTTCGAAATTTACCCGCATGATTTCGCAGGCGTACTATGGCTTAAGAATGCGCAGAGCACAAGGCAGTAGCCGGACATAAAGCTATAATTTATGAGACGGAATTATTGTGAAAAATCTAGTATTATGAAGGTAATACGGAATTTTTTTCGGCACGGATGATGTCGCTGATAACATCTTCATAGAGCGCTACGGCATCGACGCCTTTCGGCGATATTTGGTAGGTCGCACGCTCGAGCCGCTGAAACCAGCCATACACATCCCTTTGCAGGATATGGGCGATATTATCCAGGCCCGTGAGGACCCTTAAATTTGCCAGATTTGTAGGGCCTTCGCAGTTCAAAGCATGGGCACAAATCAGGGCTTCCTGGCGATAGGCCGTGACGATGGGACGCTTGGTACTGCCACCGATATTGTGGTCGGCGACCCGCCTGTTGAACTCATGGAGCAGCATGGATTTCCGGCGTTTCAGTTTTCTCGGCTGGTAAGGGGCGGGATCTACATGCACCTCAACAAAGGGCGCGCGGCGCTTGTAGAATTTGACCGTGATGACCCCGAGGCCGAGACGCCGGCACAGTTTCAGGATGTCCTTTCTGTTGCGGCTCCAGGCGCCTTTCTTCGTGTCCGGATTTGCCGCGGGAAAAGCGATGTAAACACAGTCAGAAATGGCCTGCCGATCGATAGACTGGAAAATCAGGGACAAGTTGAAAGTTGTTTTCAGCTCGACGATAACCGGGTCATCGTCGCCTCTGATGGCAACAATGTCGCAGTCCGTGACTTCTCCTTTCACTTCATACCCCCGTTTTTCAAGAAATTTTTTTAGGGGCAGGTACAGTTCTGTTTCTTTCAATAGTGAGATCCCGTATCACGACATGCTGTGAAGCCAAAGCGGTTGCATTTTACTATGATTCGACGTTGGCAGATGGGAATTTTGGTATTAAATGCCTGCCGGAACATGAAGCATTTGCTTTGAGGTCTATTAAAAACCTTTCAGATCAAAATTACGAGGAATCGCCCGTCCAGAAAGCATCAAGCCTGCCGGCGGTTGATTTTGACAGGCATTGATGGGTCGTGGTTTTCCCGGTTATTCGCCGAGATCTATTCACTGTTGACCAATATTCAAAAGATCGGTAAAAGCCCCTATTCCCAGGAATATTGGAAATTGGGGCCCGTAGCTCAGCTGGTAGAGCAACTGACTTTTAATCAGTAGGTCACAGGTTCGAAACCTGTCGGGCTCACCATTTCTTTCTTAGAATTAAGTTGTATCCGAATCTACCGGTTGACGCGATAGACATTTTCTGACTCCCAGTCAGTGATATTTTCTGACTCTTCCCTCTATTTGTTCTTCTGATTGACCCAAGCTCTTCGTTTTTTTGCCGCCGCAACGCGCTGAGTTTCCGTTCGCTTAACATAAATTCGGGCCGCTTCCGGAGTGCGATGAGCCGAAAGCGACATTACCTGACTTTCTGTAAGTTCTGCGTCTCCGAGTTCGGTCATCCCGCCATGCCGACATGCAGACAATGTAAAATAATCAGGTAATTGATATTTGGGAACTTCTCGAATCTTCTTTACAAGCTTATCTGCATAGTGGATTCGAAACGGTCGGGGTGTTTGATTTCCACTTTTTGGTTTTAGCAGAACGATGGGAGTTCCTAGTTTTTCCAACTTGGAAAGATAATCTTCTAGTTCCGGATAAAATCTTGCCCCATTTTCTTCCAATGGATGCCAGATCATTTCGCTGGTCTTGTGATGGAAGATTCGGACATGGTTTGGATGATCCATTGGGCGATAGTCAGTCCAAGTAAGATGCCCTGCAAGGATGTTTTCGGGTCGCTGCAACCATTCAAAACTGATAAGAGCCGTTGCGCCTATATGTGGTTGTCCAAAGTCCATTGCTGCCACAGCAAAACGATAAACAATTTCCCTGGAAACAGGCTTTACCGATTTGGTTGAGTATTCTCGTTCAAGACCAACAAATGGGTTTTTGTCTCCAAACTCAGATGGATGTTTTCTGCTGACGACACGCCAAGCTTTTCGTGCAATGTCGCATGACAAATTTGCTGAACGAAGAGTCTGTTTGTTTTTCCCCTGTTTCAATCTATCGTAAATCTTGTCGACGGCTGCGGGAGT
>JANQOC010000587.1 GCA_028279265.1 Hyphomicrobiales bacterium | reverse complement strand
GGGACAAAATTTTTGTCGCTTAGAACCGCGATGTTTGCGATAACAGGATGCGTTCGCCAACGGCGGAACCGGATAGATTTTTGGTTAAGACAAATCTGTTCCTGCAATTTATCAATTTCTGACCTTGAGATGTGACCACAAATATGCGCCTTGCCCACTGCCACAACTTCCATGATTTCCGCAAGCTTGCCAAGCGACGCCTGCCGGGGCCGATATTCAATTATATTGATGGGGCCGCTGATGACGAAGTGACCTACCGGCGCAACACCGAAAGCTTTGAGCGCTGTGACCTCGTGCCCAATGTTCTGCGCGGTGTCGAAGCCGTTGACCTGTCGGTGACGGTGATGGGGCAGAAGCTGGCGCTGCCCTTTTATTGCTCGCCAACGGCGCTGCAGCGCCTGTTCCACCATCAGGGCGAACGGGCTGTCGCCGCCGCCGCTGCCAATATGGGAACTCTGTTCGGTGTGTCGTCCCTGGGTACGGTAAGCCTTGAAGAATTGCGAAAAAAACACAGCACGCCACAGGTTTATCAGTTTTACTTCCACAAAGACCGCGAATTGAACAAAGCCATGATGCAGCGGGCCAAGGAGGCCGGGATCGACGTAATGATGCTCACCGTCGACAGCATCACCGGCGGTAACCGCGAACGGGATCTCCGCACCGGCTTCACAATTCCGTTTCGCCTCAACCTGTCGGGGTTACTGCAATTTGCCGCTAAACCGGCCTGGGGCATCAATTACATGACCCATGAGAAATTCCGGTTGCCGCAACTGGATGAGCACGTCGATATGGGGGGCGGTGTGATGTCCATCGGCCGCTATTTTACCGAAATGCTCGACCCTTCCATGGACTGGGATGATGTGGCGGAAATGGTGCAACTCTGGGACGGTCAATTCTGCCTGAAAGGCGTCATGTCCGTGGAAGACGCCATACGCGCCGCCGATATTGGCTGTACCGGCATTATCTTGTCCAATCATGGCGGCCGACAACTGGACGGCTCCCGTTCCCCATTCGACCATTTGGCAGAAATTGTGGATGCCGTTGGCGACCGTATCGATGTGATGATGGATGGGGGTGTCCAACGCGGCACCCATATATTGAAAGCCCTATCCATGGGTGCCAAAGCTGTCGGAGTTGGGCGTTACTATTTATTTCCCCTCTCGGCGGCGGGACAGGCGGGCGTCGAACGGGCTCTGGATCTCATGAAAACCGAACTCGAGCGGGATATGAGGCTGATGGGATGCCGGTCCGTTAGCGAACTTTCCCGTGACAATCTCAGGTTCAGATAAGTTTTACCTTCTCCAAACTCCTATTGGTTGCCATAGGCTTCAGGCCCTTGACCTGCAGGGCTATGCAAGAGCTAATTCAACAGCATCCGCGGCAGCCAGAGGGCAATTTCTGGAAATGTCGCCACCAGAATAAGCCCTGTCAGCTGCAGCAGGACAAACGGAATGATCCCGCGATAAATCTCCTGGATGCGAACGGCACTCGGCGCCACGGCTTTCATGTAAAACAGCGCGAAGCCGAAAGGTGGTGTGAGAAACGATGTCTGCAGGTTTATCGCCATGAGTATGGCGAACCAGTAAACGATATCGATTTTTGCCACATGATCTCCAAAATCCATTTGCTGGATTATGGGAGCGAATACCGGCAGGACAATCAGGGTAATCTCGATCCAGTCAAAGAAGAAGCCGAGAATAAAGACCAGTATCATGATCAGGGCCAGCAAGCCCCAGGATCCGAACCCGAGCGCATCGACGGTCCCGATGACCAGCTCATCACCCCCGAGGGACCGAAATATGAAACTGAACAATGTCGCTCCGATGAAGATGCCGAAAATCATGGCATTGGTCTGCGCGGTGCGGTCGACCACATCCGCGAGAACTCTTCCGAAATTCCGTAATTCCGTCATGAACCCGCCTCCCACGGGTCCGTCGGCAATATCCACGGCGCCTGCAAGTTTCAGCTGAAATGGCTGAACACCGAGAGAGGGCAACAACACCAGGTTGATGAAGCCGAGCACAATGGCCCCGAGCGCACCGACACCGGCGGCTTCGGTGGGTGTGGCCAGTCCGCCAAGAATGGATCCGAGAACGAGCCCGATCAAAATGATCGGCGGCAAAAAACTCCGGACGACCATGATCGCGATACCGAAAAAGGACTGCGGACCAATGCCCTTTTCCAGGGCCGGCGCCAGAGAAGGATTTATTGTACAGCGAATGACGATATACAGAATATAAAAACCCGCCAGAATCAGTCCCGGGAAGACGGCCGCAACAAACATGTTGCCAACGGAACGGGACAGCAGGTCGGCCATGATCACCAGCATGATCGAAGGGGGAATTAGAATTCCCAGGGTTCCCGAGGCCGCTATTGTGCCCGTGGCCAGTTGGTGATTGTAATTACGATCGATCATGATCGGCAGGGCCAACAAGGTCATCATGATAACCGAAGCGCCGATGATACCCGTCGTCGCGGCCAGTATCGTGCCCATTAAAGTGACCGCCAGCGCCAGCCCGCCGGGAACCCGCCGCATGATCACCTGCAGACAGTTCAACAGATCGCGGGCGATACCCGACCTTTCCAGCATCGTTCCCATGAATACAAACATGGGTATGGCGGTTAGAATGAGATTTTCCATGATGCCGCCGAAAATACGCGAGGGAAGTGTGCGAAACTGGATAAACAGAAATTCTTCAGTAACGATACCGATGAGCCCGAAGGCAAGTCCAACACCCCCGAGTACCCAGGCGACGGGAAATCCGGAGAACAACAGGATCGCCAGCACAATGAACATGAACAGGGGCAGGAGTTCGACGAAGCTCATTTGCTGTCACCGCCAACGGTCTGATGCTCCATGTCTTCGGGAAGTTCTCCCCTGATACCGGCGACGGCCTTTAGAAACTGGGACACACCCGCCAGCCCTAACAGTATAAAGAGGACAACCAACCCGCCTTTCAGCATCCAGATATTTGAAAGGCCGGTCTGGGATTTGGAAATTTCCCCGGACAGGTAGGACTGCACCGTGTACGGCCAGGAAAGCCATAAGCCAAGAAGGGAATAGGGCAGCAGTGCTATCAGTATGCCGATGGCTTCAATCCAGTACTTGGTTTTTTTCGGCAGGGTTTCACGCAGGAGGTCAATGCGGACATGGGATTGCCGGACATAGGCATAACCGACGACCAGCACGATAAGGTAGCTGTGGAGCCAGTACTCGAACTCCTGAATTTTTGTGGAGGTCAGTCCCCAGAATTTCGGCACACCAAAATATCGCGTGACGACATCATAGCTGACGACCAGAATGAGAAAGGCTCCGAGCCAGCCGCCAATTCTAGCAACGAAATGCAGAAAACGATCGATTGTTTGACTGACGGCGAGAATATGTTTCACGACAAGCTCTGAAGAGAGTGAAAGCCTGGAGTTTCAGACGAGGGTGATGCACTCCGGCGACCCGGAGGGTGTTCGGCTAACTCAACGTTAGCCGAACCAGCTATCTGAGAAAAACAAAGGGAGGTTTAATTCAGATAACCCAAATCAGACCAAATCTTGTATTCCTTACGGAAAGCCTGAAGATTTTCCCACACTCTCTTGAAATCAGGATTCTTACCGGATTCCTCTACGACGACTTCTTCCCAGGCTTTTTTGAAGGTTCCCAGCATATTGTCGTCCCAGCGGTGAATCTGGACACCTTTGGCTTTCATTTCTGCGAGCGCCTTGCCCTGGATCGCTTCCCCTTCGGCAAACTGGAAGGCCACGTTGGCACGGCAGGCCGTTCTTATGAGTTCCCGCTGTTGCTTGGACATTCCATCCCATTTTTTCTTGTTGATTAGGAATTCCTGAACCGTGGACTGCTGATGCCAGCCGGGGAAGTAATAGTGCTTGGCAATGTTGTAGAAGCCGAGATTCTGATCGATCGCGGGCATGGAAAACTCCGTTGCGTCAATCGTGCCGCGCTCCAGGGCCGGGAAGATATCGCCGCCGGCCAGAAGCTGGGTATCGACGCCAAGTTTTTGCATAACCTTGGCACCGAGGCCAAAGAAACGCATTTTCAATCCCTTGAGATCTTCAGGTGACTTAATCTCCTTGCGGAACCAGCCCGAGGCTTCGGGAGCCAGAATTCCGCAGGCGAGCGAGTGCAACCCGCTTTTATTGTAGATTTCATTCATGAGGTCTTCTCCGCCCCCATGCCACATCCAGGCCATATATTCGCCGGCTGCGGGGCCGAAGGGTACGGCCGCGAAAAGATTGAGCGCAGAGTTTTTTGAACCCCAATATCCTGAAACGGACCAGCCGGCATCAACGGAGCCGTTGGCGACGGCGTCAAAAATCTCCAGCGGCGGAACCAGGGCCTTTGGCTCGTAGAACTTCACCTTCAACTCACCGTTGGAGATCAAATTCAGCGTATTCTGAAGACGTACACCCGCCTGTCCAAGCTGGATCAAGGATCCGGGGAATGTCGAAGGCATATTAATTCGTACGGTGTCGGCATGGCCTTGTTCGGCCATCGGTACCATCACCAATGTCGAAACTGCAGCAGCAAGAATGAGCTTTTTCATCAATTTCCTCCCTATAAAAAAGGTTTAAACAGACCAATTCTATGTTGCATACATTAATGTACTCTTCTACACATGCATTGTCAAACGGCAAAAA
>JANQOC010000586.1 GCA_028279265.1 Hyphomicrobiales bacterium | reverse complement strand
CAATCAACTTCAGCGCGCGGAGAACATTGACGGTCTCGTTCAGGGTATTCTGCACAAACCGTTCACCCTGGAACAAATACGCAGCGAAGTCATTGATATCGTCGGCGAACCGGATCCGGCGGAAATCGAAATGGAAGAGGCGAGCTAATTCGGTCGCTCGCCGTTCTAGCGTTTTTTGCCAGAGTTCGCAGCCAGAGTTGGCGGTTAGAACTGCCGCAACAGTCTCTCGATATAATCCAGTTCCAGGGAAGGACGCGACGGTTCGCTTAGGCGCCGGCGCAATTCTTCTAGAATTTCACGTGCTCTTTGGGTGTCGATTTTCCCCGGCACCATTCCGGATCGTTCCGGTTCTGGAGAGCCGTTACTTTGTTGCCTTCCGAGTGGATCCCGGTTTGCACGTCCCACCTGGGGTCCGCGCTGCATACCGCGCATCATCTGCTGCACCATTTGTTGGGCACCCTGGCGCAACTGGTCGAGAGCCAGACGCTGCTGGTCGGTCGCCGGGCCGAGATTTCCTTCTCCCAGTTCGTTTCCGGCTTCACCCATAGATCTGCGTGCGCCTTCAAGCCGTCCCGGAGGCTTGGCACCGAAGGAGCGTAACTGATCGAGCAAGTTCTGAAGTTGCTGAGCAAGTTCCTGCTGGCGCTGCTGCAGTCCTCCAGGTGAATTACCCTGGCCCATCTGTCCCTGGCCCTGGCCTTGTTGTTGACCTTGGCCCTGCTGCTGTCCCTGCTGACCCTGCTGTTGCTCGCCCTGTTGTTGTCCGGATCCCTGTCGCTGGGCCTGAAATGTCTCGTCAAGCAATTGCTGTTGCTTGGCAATCATTTCTCCGAGCTGGTTCATCATATCCATCATCTGCTGATTCTGGGCGTTTTGGCGTTGCTGACCGCCGCGACGAAGATTTTCCAGCAGGTTCTGAAGCTGGCTGAGCATCTGCTGAGCTGCATCCCGCGCTCCGGACCGGGCCAGATTCTCAATATTCTGAAGCATCCGTTCCAGGTCTTGGGAATTCAGCATTTGATTGGGGTTCAGATTGTTCGGGAGTTGCATCGCTTGCTGGTTCTGGTTGTTGCGTGCAAGAGCCTGCAGAAACTCATTCAGTGCTTTTCGAAGTTCGGCTATGCGTTTGCGGATTTCTTCATCCGAAGCACCTTCCTCAAGAGCTTTCGCCAGTTTTTCCTGGGCTTCGCGGAGGGCGCGTTCGAGCTCCGACAGGTCGCCATCCTCAAGACGGATCGCCACGTCCCACAGCAGGGCAACGACGCTGGAGACGACTTCGCGATCAGACGATCCTTTCAGACGCCAATGCGCCGAACGCAATCCGAGATAGACAACTTTGTCCTTGATGAACTGGTCCGGTCCTATGGTCAGAGCAGTCAGGGCCTTCACAACCGGCAACCGGTTTGACCAGGGTTTCAAGATCAGTTTCTTACGTTGCTCGATGATGGCCCGTGCAAACGGGTCTCTGAAAGAACGCTGCGGCAATATGAGCGGATCGGCCTTTGCCTCGGAGGTTTGACCGGCCTGGTCTCTCGCCTCAAGTGTCATGTAGACTTTTAAGCCTGCCCAGGGATGCGAAGTCAGGTCTTTGATCGTGCGATCTTCCGCAACCTTTGGATGGCTATGCGGGAGTTTCAGTTTGAAATCCGGCGCATCGCCAAGGGGGCGGTCACGATCGTCTTCGGCAAGTTCCTTTCCATCCGCACGTGTCGACACGATAGCTCGTGCGTCGACGACACCGTAGTCATCCTCAACTTTGTAAAACAGCTGCAGACTGCCTCGAGCGGTTTTCTCCGCCGGCTTTGTCAGGGCGATCGTGGGCGGGGTATCCTTGATGACGTTGATATTCCAGGATGCAATAACGGTTTCATCTTTCAGAATCCGCAGGACAGACGGTTCTTTGAACTCAGACCGATATTCGACGACCTGATTTTTATCGTCCGACTTGGTGGCCTCAAGCGGAGCCGCAAGTTTCTGAATTGCGGCATCAACCGTCGCCGGGGTTACCTGGATTTGAAACTCATTTCGATCGGCGCCGTTCAACCTGACAATGAGAAGACTTTTTTCCGGAATGTCGACGACCTTAACCTCTTCGCTGACGAGATTGAGCGGTCGTGCGCCATCAATCAGGAGCAATGGTGGTCGCTTCGTATAAATCGGCGGGGTCACCCAGGCATCAATCCGAAGTTTCAGCGAAGCCAGGTCGGGTGTAAATTTAAACGCGGCCTTGATGCGGTCCATTGCCTGATCACTGGTCGACAGGAGGCCGATCGTCAGGAAAAGGATGAGAATGACCCGCAGTGCAAATGGGTCATGCCTTTCAATGGGCGGTTTCGGGCGACCCGATCTCAATTTGGAGAACGACTCGGCGATGCGGGCCCGATGGGCCTGCCAGATCTGTTTCGTGGTACCGGAGGCGCTGTCGTCGTTGATCGAGTCCTCGTAAGTCGAAGCCGGTCGATGGGGAATTCCCGAATTGTTCTCGAGACGGCGCAGGGCCTGTTCCCTGGACGGCCATGAAATCCGCGCCAAGGGGATCAGGGACAGCAGGCCGGCGATTCCAAAAATTCCGATCACGACCTGGTGTTGAAGGGGTGACAGTTGCGGCCAGATGTCGAACAGTGAAAACAGAACAAATATTCCTGCAACACCCGCTGGATACCAGAGGCGCGGCCAGATCTGTTCCAGCGCCATGGCCCACCGGCTACGACGGATCTTTTTATCCAGGATTTTCTTAATAGCCAGATTTTCGGATGCGGAATTTGAAACCATACCGTTGTTCCAGTCGATTTTCGGCGCAGTTCGCCCGGGTTAAGTCACCACAAACACAACAATTTCAAATATAGATCCTGACTTTAGCACATATGTGAATTGTTCCACGTAAAATTTGGGTGTTCTTTGAAATTAAAATTTGTGCAAACAAAATCAACTGTTTGGGCTTAAGTCTCTGAAAACCATGAGGGAATTTTTTCCCTTGAAAGCATGTCTTCATAGGATTCACGCGGTCGAATGACGCAGTATTCGTCCTTCTTTACGAGAATCTCAGGGATTAGCCGTCGCGAATTGTACTGACTGGATAGCGTCGCCCCATAGGCACCGGCGGTCATGACCGACAATAAGTCTCCTTGCTCGAATGCCGGAAGTGACCGGTCAAGGGCGAGATAGTCACCTGTTTCGCAAACCGGCCCGACAATATCTGTTTTTTGCCGAGGTGAACTGTTGCGCGTATCGGATACGGGGATGATATCGTGATAAGCCTCATAGAGTGTCGGGCGAATGAGATCGTTCATCGCCGCGTCGACGATAGTAAAGCTCTTATCGATCGCATTTTTCACAAACAGAACCCGCGTGACCAGGATCCCGGAATTTCCGGTAATCATGCGTCCGGGTTCGAACAGCAGGCGGCAGCCCAGATCCTTTGTGTGGGTCTTAACGACGGCCGCATAGTCATCAGGCAATGGTACCGGATTCTCCTGATTTCCGTAGGGAATACCGAGCCCGCCACCGAGGTCGATATGGTCGATGTTGTGACCGTCACCGCGTAATTCGATAACCAGATCGCGCAGCAGCTGAAAGGCATCTCCGAAGGGTTGCAAATCAGTAATCTGGCTGCCGATATGCATATCCACGCCGGTTATTTTGATGTTGTTCAGTTGCGATGCCTGTTTGTAGAGCTCCCGAGCTTGGCGATAGGGAACACCAAACTTATCCTCGGCTTTGCCCGTGGAAATCTTGGCATGGGTTTTGGGATCGACATCGGGATTTATGCGCATACTGACCGGCGCTGAAACATTCATGGCGCCGGCAACATCGTTGAGCAAGAACAATTCCTGCTCGGATTCGACATTGAAGCAAAGAATCTTCTCCGCCAGTCCGTATTGCATTTCTTCAGCCGTTTTTCCGACCCCGGAAAATATTATTCGCTCTCCGGGAACGCCGGCGGCTCTGGCCCGCCGCAATTCGCCTTCGGACACGACATCCATGCCTGAGCCCAACTCGGCAAGCGTTTTGATGACCGCAATGTTCGAATTTGATTTGATGGCATAACAGACCAGCGAATCCGTATCGGAAAACGCGTCCCGGAAAACTCTGAAATGCCGTTCCAGCGTTGCCGTCGAGTAGCAATAGAAAGGCGTGCCCACCTCCGCGGCGAGCCTTTCAATACTCAACTCTTCGGCGTGAAGAACGCCGTCCCTGTATTCGAAATGATGCATGAAAAATCGGCGCTTCTATCTAAGAATCTTATCCAGCACAAACGGTTCGTGTTGTTTTTCCTCGCTTGTGCCGGGTGTCCCGGCCCCTGTTTGGCCGGAAGTCCCTTTACTTCCCGCCGGAGGTTCCAATGGACCTTTAACGCCGCAACCAACAAGCCCGACCAACAATAAGGCGCTTATCAACACTTTCAACGTCAATTTGCCGAACATAGTTCACCCTATTTGAAGCAAAAGCCAGAATTGAAGCAAGAGCTTGTCGCGAGCCCACAATATGGGATCAGCGATCACAATCTACCTTAGTTAGCCTTCTTTTTCCAACTTCTTTATCCAGGATTTGGCGGCGCGACGGACGTTTTTCGGGGCTGTTCCCCCAAAACTGGTTCGACTACGTAACGAATTTGCAACAGTCAGGACGTCAAATACATCTTCCGTAATGTTCGCCTCGATTTTTTGCATGTCGTCGAGGGGAACCCTGTGCAGGGGAATTTTTCGTTCAGCGGCCAAAGAAACGATCTGTCCGGTAATTCCATGAGCCTGCCTGAACGGTAGGTTAAGGACCCGGACGAGCCAGTCGGCAAGATCCGTTGCCGTGGAATAGCTACTTCCCGCGGATTTTTTCATCATGTTCGTATCCACCTGCATGTCGGCAACCATGCCGGTCATGGCGGCGATGCAAAGGGAAAGATTATCCAGGGCGTCAAACGTCGCTTCCTTGTCCTCCTGCATATCCTTTGAATAGGCGAGCGGAAGACCTTTCAATGTGACGATCAGGCTCGTAAAGGCCGCCAGCAGGCGACCGGATTTCGCGCGCACAAGCTCGGCGGCATCCGGATTTCTTTTTTGCGGCATGATCGACGACCCTGTCGTGAAAGCATCCGAAAGGGAGATGAAACCGAACTGGGCGGATACCCAGACCACAATCTCTTCCGCCAGCCGCGACAAGTGCATTGCGGTAATCGTTGCCGCGGCAAGGGTTTCCAGGACAAAGTCGCGATCCGAAACGGCGTCCAGGGAATTTGCTGTGGGACGGTCGAATTCGAGTTCTTTACTCGTGAAATCGCGGTCGATGGGGAAAGAAGTTCCAGCCAGGGCCGAGGAACCCAGCGGATTTTCATTCAACCGCTTGCGGGCATCCTGAAATCTTCCGCGGTCGCGGGAAATCATTTCGACATAGGCCAGGCAATGATGTCCGAATGTCACCGGCTGGGCGACCTGCAAATGAGTAAAGCCGGGCATGGGCGCGGCCGCATAGGTGTTCGCCTTATGGGAAAGTTGTACCTGCAGATCGTGCAACTGCCGGTCAATGTGATCGATGGTTTCGCGAACGAAGAGTCGGAAATCGGTTGCGACCTGGTCGTTACGGGACCGGGCCGTGTGCAATTTACCTGCGACGGGTCCGATCATTTCCATGAGCCGGGATTCGATATTCATATGAATATCTTCAAGAGATCGTGAAAACTCGAAGGTTCCGTCTTCGATTTCTGACAGAATTTTGTTTAAACCTTGAACGATATTGTTGCTATCGTCGGCCGAAATTATGCCGGTTTCGCCCAGCATCTTGCAATGCGCAATGGAGCCCCTAATATCATGGGCATAAAGACGTTTATCAAAGTCGATGGAGGCGTTGATCTCCTCCATGATTTCGGCGGGTGCAGATGAAAACCGGCCGCCCCACATTTTATTTGTCATGTTTTGACTTCATCCGGGATAAAAATTCATGAGCAATGATAAGCAAGCGGCAAAATCGATTTCGACCGGCACCTATGTCCTTGTTGCCGTCCTCGCCGTCATTACGGGATTTATTGGGGTATACGTGAATTTGGGCGGTGATGGCAATGATCAGGTGTCGTCTAAATTAACAAAGCCCGACCCGAAACCCGTGGTGGAATCCGTATCCAAGACGGAAAATTCAGATGCCAAGCCCGGACCACAGGGATTGGCCGGCTTGAATGTCGGGCAGATGACAACATTTGTGGTTCGGGAGGAGCCTCAGGACATCGCTGAAGTTACCTTTGTCGATGTGAACAATCAGCCGCGGAATTTGAATGAGTGGAAGGGGAAAACCGTATTATTGAATCTTTGGGCAACATGGTGCGCACCCTGTCGCAAGGAAATGCCTGACCTGGATGAATTGAAAGCCAAGTTGGGACAAGATGGCCGGTTCGATGTGGTTGCCGTCAGTATCGATCGCGGGGGCCTCGATAAACCGAGGAAGTTTCTCGACGATATTGCGGTAAAGAATCTCGAGCTCTTCAACAATAGCGGCGGCAAGCTGGGAAGTGATCTGAAAGCGTTTGGGATGCCGACAACTCTTCTGTTAGATCCGAACGGCAAGGAAATCGGAAGGCTCGTGGGTCCCGCCGACTGGAAATCCGAAGATGCTGTTCGGTTGATTAAAGCCGCAATTGAAGCAAACAGCTGACAGGAAAGTCAGCGGCCAGGAGCTGGTGACGACTACCGGGTCGGAACCGGTTGATCGCCCCGGTAATCGTAAAATCCGCGCTGGG
Source organism: Hyphomicrobiales bacterium (assembly GCA_028279265.1). Lineage (GTDB taxonomy): Bacteria > Pseudomonadota > Alphaproteobacteria > Rhizobiales > CAYWUX01 > JANQOC01. The sequence continues at coordinate 485 of JANQOC010000586.1, read as the reverse complement.
TTTTGCGCCCCAGCCAACCGGCTTCGACATATTTTACCAATAGTGGGCATGGCCGGTACTTGGTATCCGCCAATCCCTCGTACAGGACCTGCATCACGGACAGGCAGGTATCCAGGCCGATAAAATCTGCAAGTTGCAGCGGGCCCATGGGATGCCGCGCGCCCAAGCGTAGGGCCGTATCTATGGCATCGACGGAACCGACGCCCTCGTAAAGCGTGTAAACGGCCTCGTTGATCATCGGCAGCAAAATACGGTTGACCATGAAGGCCGGAAAATCCTCGGAAACGGCGATGGTCTTGTCCAGGCTTTTGACGAATTCCTGCGCAAGGGTGAATGTCCCATCCTCCGTGGCGATACCGCGAATGAGTTCCACGAGTTCCATAATGGGAACCGGGTTCATGAAGTGAATACCGATAAATTTCTCGGGCCGGTCCGTCGAAGCTGCAAGCCTCGTAATTGAGATTGATGAGGTATTGGAAGCGAGC
>JANQOC010000572.1 GCA_028279265.1 Hyphomicrobiales bacterium | reverse complement strand
ATGATCGGTCTGTTCTGGCTCATGATCAGCAAGCCGGACTTCTGACACTCACAACAAGAATGGTTGAGACAAAGCGCTATTGTTCGCGCGCTGCGATTTCGGACGCTTCCATAATCTCATGATCTATTTGCGCCTGGACTTCGATAAATAAGCGCTTCACGTCCGGGAATTCTTTTTTTATGGCGAGTTCCAGCTGAAAGATGGAGCGTTCAATTTCACCTGAAGACAGATCGTCCTCATAGTCCAGGCTGACGGCCAGAAGAATATCATTAGGCCCCATATGCATGGTGCGCAGTTCATTCACGTTGCGGACATTATTTATCTCGGCGATCAGTTTGCGGACCTCGATCGCCAGAGACGGGTCGGCGGCTTCACCGATCAGAAGACCCTTGGTTTCATAGGCGAGCAATATGGCGGTCGTCGCCAGAATGATTCCAATGACGATTGAGGCGGCACCGTCAGCCCACTCAAGCTGGTAGGCATCGGCGAGCGCGATACCGATAAAGGCGGCAATCAGTCCGAGCATGGCGGCGGTGTCCTCGAACAATACCGTAAACACGGTGGGGTCCTTGGACCGTCGGACGGTTTCTACAAAACCTTTGTTGCCCTGGATTTTGCCGAACTCCTTGTAGGCAATGGTCCAGGCGACACCTTCGAAGATCATCGCCAGGGTGAGCACAATGTAATTGATTATGGGACTCGTGATGGGGTGAGGGTGAATTATTTTTTGTATTCCCTCATAAAGGGACACTCCGGCCCCGACGGCAAATATCAAAATGGCTACCACGAAGGCCCAGAAATACAGCTCCATACCATAACCAAAGGGATGCTGCCGGTCAGGGGGACGATTCGAGCGTTTTATACCGTAAAGGAGCAGGCCCTGGTTCCCCGTATCCACGACGGAGTGTATGGCTTCCGACAGCATTGCCGAAGAGCCGGTAATAAATGAGGCTATGAACTTGGTGATGGCAATCAGGCCATTGCCCGCCAGGGCGGCGTAGATGACTTTTTTCGAACCTTTTGCGGCCATAAAGTGCCTCGGGATATTTCAAAGCAAAAATCTCTCTTATCCTACTTTGGCGGGAGCGTACATGTTTTCTTTGCAGGAGCCGGGTAAATCAGGATCGGATTGGGATTTTTCGTGGAAATTTCAAGCCGCCGACTTGCCTTGTAAATGACCGGATCAGCAGGCTATCATGAGGCTTCAGTGTTCGTGTCAGTCAGGCCCCTCAGGGGGCAATCTCGATTACAGGAGAATCCATGCGGAGCTTACGGGTAAGTGCGTTGTTTCTGGGTCTATTGGTTTCGACCGGTGTCGGCGCCGGTGAAGTTGAAATCGTGGATGTGAAGGTTACTGCCCAATCCGGTCAGAAATACCGGTTTGATGTCACCTTGAAGCACGCCGATGAGGGGTGGCAGCACTATGCCAACCGGTGGCAGGTGGAAACCCTCGACGGCAAGAACCTGGGGACGCGGGTGCTTCATCATCCTCATGTGAACGAGCAGCCGTTCACCCGATCTTTGTCGGGAGTGATCATTCCCGAGGCTGTTTCCCGGGTCAAGATCAGGGCCTTTGACAGCGTTCACGGCGACAAAGGACTGCAGTTCGAGGTCGATGTTCCACGTTAAAATCCAACATACCGGCATTTTGCTTTTAAGGCATTGAAATAAAAAGAAATAATTCCGTTTATTTTTGCCTGATATTGGCGCATTGCCATTGCGAATTGGGGGTGTTCCGGGGTATTATGAGAGTTCAAAAGTTCTCCACTCGAACAGGCTGTATTACCGTTGTCGGGGGAGACGTCTCATATCGGTGAAGCGGGTGCTCCAGGGCCAAAGTTGGATTGAATCAAGCCCTGTCAAAGCCGCCGCAAACTCGAATGCTTAAAACCGGAAAGTTCACAACAAGTGTCGGATACAATCGATTCAGCAGGACCTGAAGACGGTTCGGGACCTTCAGACATAAGACCTATTTCAATCGTCGATGAGATGAAGAAATCATACATCGACTATGCGATGAGCGTTATCGTCTCGCGGGCTTTGCCGGACGTACGTGATGGTCTGAAACCCGTGCACAGACGCATTCTCTATTCGATGCACGAAAACGGGTATGAGTGGAACCGGCCATATCGGAAGTCCGCCCGTGTCGTCGGGGATGTCATCGGTAAATATCATCCCCATGGTGATACGGCTATTTATGATGCGCTGGTTCGCATGGCTCAGACATTTTCGCTGAGGCTGCCGCTTATAGACGGACAAGGGAATTTCGGTTCGGTCGATGGCGATCCGCCGGCAGCCATGCGCTACACCGAGTGCCGTTTGGAAAAGGTTTCCCAGTTTCTGCTCGATGACATCGACAAGGATACGGTTGCTTTCCAGGACAATTATGACAATTCGGAAACGGAGCCTTCCGTGCTTCCGGCCAAGTTTCCGAATCTGCTGGTCAACGGTGCCGGGGGAATAGCCGTCGGGATGGCGACCAATATTCCGCCGCACAATCTGCGGGAAGTTATCGATGCCTGTATCGCCTATCTGGATGATCCCGAAATTTCCATAGAAGACCTGAACGAAATCGTACCGGGACCTGATTTCCCCACGGGGGGGACAATCCTGGGTCGTGTCGGCATTCGTTCGGCTTATCACAAGGGGCGCGGATCCATTGTGATGCGCGGCAAAGTTCAGACCGAGGAAATTCGCAAGGACCGAATGGCTCTGGTCATTTCCGAGATCCCGTTCCAGGTCAACAAAACCTCGCTGATCGAAAAAATTGCCGAACTGGTTCGCGACAAGAGAATTGAAGGTATATCAGACATACGGGATGAGTCGGACCGGGATGGCATGCGTGTCGTCGTTGAACTGAAACGAGATGCGGTTCCCGATGTCATTCTCAATCAGATCTACCGGTATTCGCCCCTGCAATCGACCTTTGGATGCAATATCGTCGCCCTGAATGGCGGCCGTCCGGAGGTCATGAATCTGATGGACCTTATCCGGGCGTTTACCAGTTTCCGTGAGGAAGTTGTCAGCCGGCGGACCAAGTTTCTCCTGAACAAGGCCCGGGACCGGGCCCACGTTCTGGTCGGGCTCGCAATTGCCGTTGCCAATATTGACGAGGTTATCGCACTGATCCGCAAGGCACCGGATCCAGCAACGGCGCGCAGCGAGCTGATGGAGCGCAACTGGCCGGCGAAAGATATCGCACCCCTTGTCCAGCTGATCGCCGATCCGCGCCATGTGGTCGCTGAAGACGGGACCTATAAGCTGTCCGAGCATCAAGCCCGGGCGATCCTGGATCTGAGGCTGCAACGACTGACGGCTCTGGGCCGGGATGAAATTGGCGATGAGCTGAACGGACTTGCGGACAAGATCAGAGACTATCTCGATATCCTGCGATCCCGGGGCCGGATTATTCAAATCATCAAAGATGAGCTGAGTGAGATCGCACAGGAGTTCGGTACGCCACGCCGGACCGAGATTGTCGATTTCGACGGCGAGGTTGATGATGAGGATCTCATAGCCAGCGAAGATGTCGTCGTTACGGTTTCCCACAAGGGATATATCAAGCGTGTCCCGCTTTCGGCCTATCGCGCGCAGCGCCGAGGCGGTAAGGGGCGATCCGGCATGTCGACCCGGGATGAAGATTTCGTGTCCCGGGTATTCGTTGCCAATACCCATACGCCGCTTCTGTTTTTCTCGTCCCGCGGCATGGTTTACAAGATGAAGGCCTGGCGCCTGCCGTCGGCGGCACCGCAATCTCTCGGGAAAGCGCTGGTTAACCTTCTACCCGTGGAGCAGGGAGAGCGGATTACGGAAATATTACCGCTTCCGGACGATGAGGACAGTTGGAACAAGCTGCATCTCATGTTTTCGACCGTCAGCGGCGGGGTGCGCCGCAATGAACTTTCCGATTTTGTGCAGGTTAATCGAAACGGCAAGATCGCCATGAAACTGGATGAAGGCGATCAGATTGTGGGTGTTCAGGTCTGCACTGAAAATGACGATGTCCTGCTGACGTCCAGCGGCGGTCAGGCCATTCGATTTCCGGTGACGGATGTTCGGCTGTTCTCGGGACGCAGTTCCACAGGTGTTCGCGGCATCAGGCTCGAAAAAGGCGACAAGGTCATTTCGATGGCCATACTACGTCACGTGGATGCAACCGCCGAGGAGCGCAGCGAATACCTCAAACGGTCCAATATGATCAGACGCGCCACAACAGGAGAAGAGTTTGAAGACTCCGAACAGGAAGACCAGGCAACGGATACGGAGCCGGGCAGTCTCCTGAGTGAGGAAAAGTATGCCGAACTCGGCGCTGCGGAACAATTTCTGCTCACGGCCTCCCAAAACGGCTACGCCAAACGGACTTCGGCTTATGAATATCGTACATCCGGCCGTGGCGGTAAGGGCATAATTGCGATGGTTGTCAATGAACGCAACGGTCCCCTGGTCGGTTCGTTCCCGATTGAGGATTCGGATCAGATCATGCTGGTGACAGATGGGGGTAAACTGATCCGCTGTCCGGTCGATGATGTTCGTGTTGCCGGGCGCAGCACCCAGGGTGTGACGGTGTTCAAAACCGGAGAAAATGAGCATGTTGTTTCCGTTGAACGCATTGTCGATGATGGCAACGGGGAAAACGACAATGGCGACAATGATGAAAATGCAGACGGGTAAACAGGGAAACCAGGTTGTCCTGTTCGAAATTTGGATTGTGTATCGATGTTAAGGTGATTGTGCGTGATGCCTGCATGGTTCATTGTTCCTGCTGCTAGGTTTGCGTATGTCGTTTGAAATGAGATGCTTATGAAAAAGGTTGGATTTTATCCCGGAAGTTTCGATCCCGTGACATTCGGCCATCTCGACATCATTTCAAGAGCGGCGAAATTATTCGACCGGCTCGTGGTTGGTGTCGGCATTCATCACGGGAAGCAGGCGCTCCTGAATGATGAAACCCGAATTTCCCTGCTGAAATCGGTTATTGCCGATCTGAAGATCGACGAATCCGAGATTGAGGTCGTCACGTTTGATGATTTGACGGTTAGTGCCGCCCGTTCGCATGGTGCCCAGGCGATTGTTCGCGGACTGCGTGATGCCACGGACTTTGACTACGAGATGCAGATGTTCGGAACAAACCACAAGATGGCGGACGACATTGATACGATTTTCCTGCCGGCCTCCATCGAGACCCGATTTCTCGCCGCCAAATTTGTCCGCCAAATCGCCAAAATGGGAGGCGACATTACGCCGTTTGTACCTCGAATTGTCGCGGATACCATAAAATAGCCGGTCTCACAGAACTCTATACTCCAATTGAAAATATCGATCAGACAGATAATTCAAGATTGGTCGATCCAGAAAGACAACAAGGTCTTGTGAAATGAAATATATCGCCCTTCCATTGTTCCTGTCATTGCTTGCTCTTGTGGCTTTTAAGCCGGAAACGGCATCGGCCCAGGTCGACAAAGAGAACATGTTGTATGTCGAGCTCAAATATGGGCGTGTTGTTATCAAACTGCTCCCGGATGTCGCCCCGAAACATGTGGCTCGGATCAAAAAACTGGCGCGCGAAAAATTTTATGATGGGTTGAAGTTCCATAGGGTCATTAAAGGTTTCATGGCCCAGACCGGTGATCCCCAGGGAACCGGAAGTGGCGGTTCCAGCTATCCCGACCTGCCGCAGGAGTTTTCCAAGGACCTCAAGTTCAAACGGGGAACACTGGGCATGGCGCGAACCTCGGACCCCAACAGCGCCAACAGCCAGTTTTTTATAACATTTGAGGCGACACCTTGGCTCGACGGCAAATATACGATATTTGGTCAGGTGGAACGCGGGATGCAGTTCGTCGATCAGATCAAGAAGGGCGATCCGAGATCGGGACGTGTTGGTGATCCCGACATCATCGTATCCATGCGGGTCGCCAGCGACCTCTGAAAAATCAGGCCCTTGGAAAACAGAAATCAAACGGAAAGAAATTTTATGACCGAGTACAAAGATCCGGAAAATACAATCATTATGGATATTACCCATGGGCGGGTGGTTATTGAATTGCGTCCCGACCTGGCCCCCAATCATGTCGCGCGGATCAAGGAACTCACGCGATCGGGTTTTTATGATGGCATCGTCTTCCATCGTGTGATCGAAGGATTTATGGCCCAAACCGGCGATCCGACAGGGACGGGAACCGGAGGGTCAGGCCAGAATATCGCGGCGGAATTTTCCCAGGAACCTCATGATCGCGGGACAGCTTCCATGGCCCGTGCGCAAAGCCCGGACAGTGCGGACAGTCAGTTTTTCATATGCTTCGATGATGCACGATTTCTGGACGGTCAATATACGGTTTGGGGAAAAGTTACCGAAGGTATGGAACACGTTGACCAAATCAAACGCGGCGAACCGGTCCAGGATCCTGATCAGATCGTTAAAATGCAGGTTGCCGCTGATCTTGGCTAGATCTGCAACTGCAGGGTAAGTAGACGCATCTTGCTTGTTGATCAATTTGATTTCGATTTACCTCCCGAAAGGATTGCCCTGAGGCCGGCGCGTCCCCGAGATGCCGCCCGTCTCCTGACGGTCGATCCCAATGCCGATCCACAGCTTGAGGACCGGCAAGTAAGGGAGCTGTCGGAAGTTCTCGACCCCGGGGACATGCTGGTCTTCAACGATACGCGCGTGATTCCGGCGAGACTTTCCGGTTATCGGGTCAACTCCCGTAACAGCCGGGCGAAAATCGAGATTACGCTTCACAAAAGGATCAACGACAATGACTGGTTTTGTTTTGCCAAACCGGCGCGCAAGATCGATGTTGGCGATCGGCTGATCTTTGCAAGCGAGCAACAGCATGGCGGTGACCAAGAGAATCTGGAAGCCACAGTTGCGGAAAAACTCGGGGAGGGAGAATGCCGGGTCGCTTTTTCCCCTGGAAAGCAGAATTTCGGGACGTCGCTTGAAAGTTTCGGCGAAGTGCCACTGCCTCCCTATATTGCCTCGCGCCGCGCTCTGGACGATGAGGATCTCTCTGACTATCAGACAATTTTTGCCGCCCGGGATGGCGCCGTGGCAGCCCCGACGGCGGGATTGCATTTTACGGACGAATTGATCTCCAGGCTCAATGCAAATGATATCGCCTGTGCAACGATCACGCTGCATGTGGGTGCCGGTACGTTCCTGCCCGTTAAAGTCCGGGATATTCGAGATCACAAAATGCACAAGGAATGGGGAGAGATCACCCCGGACCTGGCCCGAAAACTGAACGAGGTCAAGGCGCGCGGCGGACGAATTGTTGCCGTCGGTACGACGGTTATGCGCCTGCTTGAAAGTGCGGCCGATGATCAGGGGGTGGTCCACCCTTTTAGCGATGACACGGACATCTTTATTTCACCGGGCTACCGGTTTAAGTGTGTCGACATCCTGATGACCAATTTTCACCTGCCGAAATCGACCCTGTTCATGCTTGTATGTGCGTTTTCCGGTACGGAGACTATGAAAAAAGCCTATAACCATGCCATCGAAAACGCGTACCGCTTTTACTCTTATGGCGATGCGTGTTTGCTGTTTCCCGAAACGAGACGTTTTTGAAAAATGCCACTCGAGTTCAAAGTCAAAAACAGTGATGGTCTTGCGCGCAGCGGATTTTTGTCAACACGCCGCGGGATAATAAACACCCCGGCGTTCATGCCTGTGGGCACCGCCGCGACGGTTAAGGCCATGTTCCCGGAAACCGTGGCCGAAACCGGCGCCGATATCATCCTCGGAAATACTTATCACCTGATGTTGCGGCCGGGGGCAGAGGAGGTGGCAAGGCTCGGGGGACTACATGCCTTTATGAACTGGTCGAAACCCATTCTGACGGATTCCGGCGGCTTTCAGGTTATGTCACTCTCAAAGCTGCGCAAAATTACAGAAGCGGGCGTAACCTTTCAATCTCATATCGACGGGACCCGCTACGAGCTAACGCCTGAAAGGTCCATTGAGATCCAGGGTCTTCTGGGCTCCGATATCCAGATGGTTTTTGACGAATGTACGCCCTATCCAAGCGAAAAGGATGTTGCGGAGAAATCCATGGAACTCAGCATGAGATGGGCTGAGCGGTCGAAGAACGCCTTTTCGTCGACGGATCATTCTCTGTTCGGCATTGTGCAGGGAAGTATATTTCCCGACCTAAGGGAAATATCCGCAAAGCGGCTCAGGGAAATATCCTTTGATGGATATGCCATCGGCGGTCTCGCTGTTGGGGAAGGACAGGATCAGATGCTCGACGTGCTGAAATGCACGGTTCCCCATTTGCCGGAAACCAAGCCCCGCTATCTCATGGGTGTCGGCACACCGGAAGATTTGCTCTATTCCATCATGCTGGGGGTCGATATGTTTGATTGCGTGATGCC
>JANQOC010000517.1 GCA_028279265.1 Hyphomicrobiales bacterium | reverse complement strand
TTGCAATTCAGTTTCAATCGATAAAGCCCTGATGGCTCCAAATGTTTCGACTTCTAAGTCAAAAGCAAAGCCTGTCGAAGCGGTTCATAATCAGAAACTAGATCAGGACGTTCGGAAGACTCTGCAAAAAGTTCGCGATTACATTGTCCAGAATTCAGAATATGTCGGCGATCGGTTTGCTGAAGAGGCTCGGCAAATTCACAATGATGAGTCGGAAAAGAGTATCTATGGCGAAGCGACTCCACAGGAAGTCAGTGATCTCGTGGAAGATGGAGTCGATGTTTTGCCATTGCCCAGGGATATGAAAAAAGATAACTAGACACTCGGTCTCACCAATCTTCCATCTTTCGCTGCTTCAACAGGTCAGCCTGCCTTTTTGCAGGTGAGGAAGTAATTAACACTACAATCTTCGGACAGAGACCACTGGTCCGTCAGAAGGCTGTAAGTCAGCCCTGATGTGTCGCAATCCCTAAAACCCAATCTCTCGAGGATTTGTTTCAGTTCCTCCGGTGTTATGAATTTGTTCCAGTCATGCGTTCCAGTTGGTAACCATCCAAAAATATACTCTGCTGTCACGATGGCCTGGGCATAGGATTTGGTTGTGCGATTAATGGTTGATAATATGAGCACGCCATTGTCAGTCAAAAGGTTTCGGCACAATTCCAAAAAGTCAGAAACGTTATTGACGTGTTCCAATACTTCAAGGCAGACAATCGCATCAAATTTTCTTTCCGAACCGGCAAATGTTTCGAGAGTTGTCGCCTGATAGTCGATAGACAATCCCTGTTCTGTACTATGCTTCTTCGCTGCCTCGATTGTCGCGGCGGACGGGTCGATACCGCAGACTTGTGCTCCCAGCCGTGATAAGGGTTCGCAAACCAGTCCGCCCCCGCATCCCACATCCAGAATTTTGACGTCGTCGATTGAGTTAATTCGTTCGGAAGCAGAGAGAATATTTTGCAGAATTTGCTGCTTTATATACTGCAAACGAACGGGCGTGATTTGATGTAATGGTCGAAATTTGCCATTTATGTCCCACCATTCCGATGCAATTGCCGAAAATTTCTCTATTTCCGAGGCGTCAACGGTGGCGTCTGCAGAATGATTCTGAGATTTGTCCATACAGAGCATTGGCAACAAAGCGGAAAAATTTGTCAAGTACGGAGTTGCCGTGTTGCAGAGGGACTGACGAATGATTATGACTATCTGCAAATAAGGGGTATCCGTCTAGTTGGCGTAGATCCTGGAACTCAGAAAGCTTTGGTTTATGGTCCTTTTGGTGATGAAATTCGGCGGCACCTCGGTTGCGGATGTCGACCACATTCGCAATGTGGCGCGGCACGTTAAGCGGGAAGTGGATGCTGGGAATCAGTGTGCGGTGGTCGTTTCCGCAATGGCTGGGCAAACCAATCAGCTCATCGAGTGGACGAGGGAGGCCGCGCGTTTGCACGATACGCGGGAATACGACTCCGTCGTTGCTTCCGGAGAACAGGTCACCTCGGGTCTTCTGGCCATCATCCTGCAGGATATGGGGATCTCATCACGGTCGTGGCTCGGATGGCAGGTTCCCATAAAAACCGACTCAGCTCACGGATCAGCACGAATACAGGAAATACCAAATAGCCAGTTTGTCGACCGGGTCCGAGGGGGCGAAGTCGGGGTCGTTGCTGGTTTTCAGGGTATTAGTGAGGAAAACCGGATTACAACATTCGGCAGGGGAGGATCGGACACGAGTGCCGTTGCCCTTGCCGCGGCCCTCAATGCGGACCGCTGTGATATATATACGGATGTTGATGGCGTCTATACCTCGGATCCGCGAATTGTTCAAAAAGCTCAGAGACTTGATCGAATTTCGTATGAAGAGATGCTGGAAATGGCATCACTGGGTGCTAAAGTGCTTCAAACACGGTCGGTTGAAATGGCAATGGTCCATAATGTTCGGATTCAGGTCAGGTCGAGTTTCGAAAATCCAGAAGAACTGGAACCAGCTACAGAAGGCACATGGACCGGTTCAGGTACTTTGGTTTGTGATGAGGATGAGATCGTGGAAAAACAAATTGTCAGCGGAATTGCCTATACCAAAGACGAAGCCAAAGTCACCCTGTTGAAAGTCGCGGACAAACCCGGTGTTGCGGCCAGTGTTTTTGGCCCACTGGCGGATGCAAGTATCAATGTTGATATGATTGTGCAGAACGTTTCCGATGATGGAAATTATACGGATCTGACATTTACGGTCATGTCGAATGACCTCGATAAGACCATAAAGGTCATAGAAGCGGCACGATCGGAAATCGGGTATTCAGACGTCAAGGGCTCAACCGATGTCGTCAAAGTATCGATTATCGGTGTTGGAATGAGGAGCCATGCGGGGGTTGCAGCCAAAATGTTCCAGGCACTGGCGGAAAAAGGAATTAATATTCAGGCGATAACAACTTCTGAAATTAAAGTCAGTATTTTGATTGATTCAGCTTACACCGAATTAGCAGTAAGAACACTGCACTCACTCTATGATCTGGATGCTGAGTAGATATTTGTTTTGAGTGCTCATAAAATTGAAATTTTGAATCGTCAATAAATTGCATGTGACCAATGCAGAGGAAGGGTTCTGATTGTGGCATCGATTGGCGCACCGCGTGTATTGTTACGCAGACTGCGCGAAATCATGGCGGACCAAGCTGAACCGCAACTTGTTCTGGACAAGATTGTGGCGCTCATCGCTGCGAATATGGTCGCAGAAGTTTCTTCCATTTACCTGGCGCGGGAGAATGGTGAACTGGAATTGTTCGCTACCGAAGGTCTTAATCCTGAATCTGTGCACTCGACGAGAATGGCGCCAAAAGAAGGGCTGGTCGGCTTGATTGCCGAGTCGGCGGATATTATCAATCTTCCCGACGCCCAAAGTCATCCGGCATTTTCACTGCATCCGGAAACCGGTGAGCAGCCGTTCCATTCTTTTCTAGGGGTGCCAATTCTGCGCGGGGGGCATGCGCTGGGCGTTCTCACCGTTCAAAACAGGGTCAGTCGCAGCTATAGCGAAGAGGAAGTCGAGGCCCTGCAAACGACGGCCATGGTTCTGGCCGAAATGATCGCCCGGGGCGATTTCGAACTTGGGTCCAATGACGATCAATCCTTCAAGTTGGAAAATTCTCTGAATTTTACCGGTACCGCTTTATCTGATGGCGTTGCGCTCGGTCATGCGGTTCTTCACGAACCCCGAGTTGTGGTGACAAACCTTATAGCCGAACAGACTGAAGTGGAATTTGAACGCCTGGAAAGCGCAATTGACGCGCTGAGGCTGACTGTCGACCAAATGCTCGATCATCGGGATATGACCCGGGCTGGTGAGCATCGCGACATACTCGAAGCTTATCGCATGTTCGCTTATGACCGCGGCTGGTTCAATCGCCTGAAGGAAGCCGTTTCTACCGGCTTGACTGCGGAAGCTGCCGTTGAACGGGTACAAAATGATACTCGGGCCCGCATGTTGCGTCAGACGGATCCCTATATCCGGGAACGGCTTCATGATCTGGATGATTTGTCGAACCGGTTGCTGCGTTTGCTGACAGGACAGACATCGACTTCGGCGTCCGAGGAGCTTGCCGCCGACACAATATTGTTTGCGCGAAATATGGGTCCGGCAGAGCTGTTGGACTATGACCGAGAAGTCTTGCGTGCCCTCGTACTCGAAGAAGGTTCCAGCAATAGCCATGTAGCGATTGTCGCCAGGGCTCTGGGAATTGCGGCAGTCGGTGGTGTTGAAGATGTTCTGCAATATGTGGACTCGGAAGACGCCGTTGTTGTCGATGCTGAAATCGGCGAAGTTTTTGTCCGGCCTTCCCAGGAAGTCGTCGACGCTTATGCAGAAAAAGTCAGATTCCGCGCTAAAAAGCAGGAAAAATATGCTGCTTTACGAGATACGCCGGCCGTAACCAAAGACAATCAATCGATACAGCTGCTGATGAATGCGGGGTTGCTTGTTGATCTTCCTCATCTGCATGAGTCCGGTGCTGAAGGTGTCGGACTGTTCCGAACCGAACTCCAGTTCATGATTGCCCAAACGTTTCCACGCCTTGATGAACAAACGGATATTTACCGGACAATTTTTGAAAACGCCGGAGACAAATCCGTGATCTTTCGTTCCCTAGATATCGGCGGCGACAAGGTCTTACCCTATTTCCGACACGCGCAAGAGGAGAACCCGGCATTGGGATGGCGGGCAAT
>JANQOC010000505.1 GCA_028279265.1 Hyphomicrobiales bacterium | reverse complement strand
CCGCGTTGACCGGTAACTCAGTTTGTCCGTCGGGAAACCACGAAGCTTTCATCAAGAAACCAGAGGCCCCCATATTTATGCAGGACATCACGCGTGATTTTGAGGTAGTCGCCGCTGGCAATCACCGATTCCAGGCGCTCATCTTCAATCTGCGCTACATAGACCGCATCGTTCCAGGCGGCCATCAGGGTCGAGGTTCCAATACTTGAAGTACCGATCTCGTCGGGCAGGGTGTGCATTTCATAGCGGAAAATGGAACGGCCGTCAGAATAGGCGTTGAAACTAAAGCCGCTATTCGCCCCTCCGAGTTCCTTTTTAAGTTCCTGAAGCAGCAAGTGGCGGTTGTTGGTACTGAACGGATCTTCCCCGGGCCACATATTCTGTATGATGTCCAGGCCCGGATCCTTGCCGTAGGAGTGAATGCCGATGAGCCGCCCGCCCGGAGCGAGGCTGCGGGACAGGGGGGCCAGCACACGGGAAACCTTGAAACCAACCTCCATCCGTGAGCGGTAGGGCTGGGAAGCAATGACGAGGTCGAAATCTGCTGCCTTTCGGTCCGGCCGCGGGATCACCTGATCCAGCATGAACTTATGGTCGTCACGGTAAAGAACCAGAACGGATGGTTTGACGTAGAGCGGATTACCCGTTTTTTCGCTGTGGCGGGCCCCCCATCCGTCGACCATCAGCGACTGGAGGGAACCGATCTGCTCTTCGAACTCCCGCGAAGTATTGCCGGACAAGGGCACGTCGATCCAGTTCAGGTCCTTCTTGGCCTCAGGCGAATTAGGTTCGAGCCACGGCGCTTCGGTGTAGTACATGTTGGTGACGACCAGAACCGTTGAGGGGTGTTCCGCAAAACGGTCGGGCATTTTCTGCAGTCCGAGCCGCACGTCTTCGAGACTGATCTCCTTGCCGACCACGTAGAAGGGAAGTGTCGGATAACGTGCATGCATCTGGCGCATAACACTGGTCAGGACCGTGCCGTCCCCCATGCCTGCATCAAACAGGCGTAGTGCGGGAGGTGTCGGAGTAATATTTCCAATCTCCATTCCCACCCGGTCGGCAATCACCCATTTTTCACTGCACGTATTGACGAACATAAGGTAGGACTGGCGGTTGTCGTAAAAGCGGAAGTCCTGTTTTTTCTGCATTTCGTCGAGACTGGAAGACGGGTCGCGGTCCGTTGAATTGGAATCGGAATTTTCATTCATCTCCTGATGCAAGAGTGAGGTGGCATCCTGGTCATCGCTCTGGATTTGTTCGCCGTTATCGACCGCTGCAATGTAAGCCCTGATTTTATCCGCTGTCGCCAGGGTCGTGCTTTTGCCGCTGCGCAAACGGTTGACAAATTTGCCGTCGTTCACGGCTTTCTTGCCGAACGTGCTTTCAGCGATATTCGTTTTACGACAAAAATCTTCAATTTCAGAAAGTAAGTCCGCCTGGGTTTCTTTTTGTACGTTGTGTGCCATGGGGAAGAGCGTAAAGCGCGCCAAAGCCCGAAGTCAAGGATAATTCCCAAATTGTAGGTATGTTTGTTAATTGGGATTAATCCCATTCAATTATTGGGAATCTGCCCACCTCGTCCAGATGTTCGCTGGTCTTGATCAAAGTGGTCAGGCAAGAAGCTCCTGTTTTTGTATGAGGTCCTCGCGACTCTGTGCTACCAACGAGAGGCAAGAGCTCAATTTGGGACGTGAAACTCCTTTGGAATAAAGTCTCTTTCTGCGATGGAGGCGCGGCCGGACATTTCGGCAAAGTGATTTGATTGAACTGAAAAACCATGGAAATTGATCATCCCAGGCCGGCCTATTTCGCCAGGATCGCCAAGAATACCTTTAAGGCCAACGCTCCTGCACGTGGTCCCTGGTCGGCAGAGCATTGCCATGCGGGTCCAGTAACCGGTCTCGTTGTCCGGGCGTTTGAAAAAGCCATTTCCGACAAAATGCTGACCCGGGTTACCCTGGATTTGTTGAAACCGGTGCCCATGGATGAAATTCGCGTTATGGCCATTGTCCAC
>JANQOC010000433.1 GCA_028279265.1 Hyphomicrobiales bacterium | reverse complement strand
TTGGACCGTGTATTTCTCCAACGCCTGCTCATCGACTTCGATGCCCAAGCCCGGCGTTCTCCTGATGTCTATTTTGCCGTCCTGCATAGAGATGGGATTTTTTACAATATCGTCGGCGAGATAAATATGCGTGAGACTGACCCCCCAATCCAGATTGGGTACGGCGCATCCGAGCGCCAGGGCCGCCGCCGCAGAGATACTTGTTCCGGACACCTTGCCGGCGAGTGTAATGGAGAGCCCCAGAGCTTCGCAGATTTTGGCCGCTTTCATCACCGGTCCGGCTCCCCCCGCTTTTATGATCTTCAGGTTCACACCGGAGATCGCTTTTTCCATACCGTAACGGAGCACGTCTTCACCGCCGCCTATGCATTCATCGCCGCCTATCGGCACCAGGCCGGTGGCGTTCAAGGCAGCCATTCCATGTATCTGGCGTTCCGCCAGGGGTTGTTCCAGGTAGATGAGTTCTGCTCTGCCGGTACCGCGCAGATATCGAAGGGCCTGACTTTGCGTCCAACCCGTATTGGCGTCGGCACAGAGTTTGGCCTCTGGCCCCAGGGCACTTCTCACCGCCAACGTCGTTTCTATCTCCTGTTCGACCGAACTGACACCAACCTTGATTTTCTGAAACTTGTAGCCGCGACTATATTGCTCAACAGCTTCATCTACGGTTTCTTCTATTGTCGATCCGCCGAGGAGCCACATAGGCTCGACGCTATCTCTTAAGGCACCGCCCAAGAGTTCGTAAAATGGAATTTGATAATTCCGGCCGACCAGATCCGTTAGGGCAAGTTCAACGGCGCACTTAGCCCCGCTATTGTGAACAAGCGCCCGATCCACACTATGCATGAGCCCGGCACGATTTAGGGCATTTTTCCCCACAAGCAATGGTTTCAGGTGATCCCGAACAGCGGAACTCATCCCGGTGAGAATATCTCCCGTCATCGCCGGTGCGAACGTGGCCTCTCCCCAGCCGACAACACCATTCTCGGCTTCCATGCGCACGACAAGATTTTCAGCGCTGACAATCTCGCTCGAAGCCATTTTCATGGACTTTTTCAGCGGAACGGATATGGGAAAGATATCCACCGAACGTATGGGCAGGAACTCGTCCGCCGAGCCCAGTTCATGATCTATTGCGTGAGGTTTATTCATTTCCACCATGCCTGTGTGTTGAATTTTATTCCAGCCATTTCCTTTCCGGAAATTAACCTATCTGCTTTGGCTCCGAAAAAATATCATTGATCGCAATATTTCAATGTGCGATCTTCTGGTTTATGGAATGACACACCGAATTTCATAATCCCAAATTATAAATGTACTTGCGCGACTTAGAAATGGCTAGTTTATTTGTAAAAATGGGATAATCTAGCTGCAATGCATGCACTTAGTATCTACTCAAAAATCAGGGAGGATTTTATGATACGAATGAAGCACCTAATATTGCTTGCGGGAGCCTGTGCCCTCGCGACAACGGCAAATGCCCAGGAGCGTTATCGTTTCGGTGGCGGCCCTTCAGGCGGTGGCTGGCACCCGGCAATTAGCGCGGGGACACAAATCCTGAACCAGAAACTCAAAGGCAAGGTGAATTTCCAATATTCCCCATCCCAGGGTTCGGTCGCTAATGTTAGGCGCGTCGGACAGGGCGAGTTCGCAACCGCATGGGGCCATATTGGGCAGGTCTGGCAATCCTGGAATGGTGTCGGCCTTTTTGACAAGGACGGTTCCAACAAAGATTTTCGCATTGTTGCGAATGTCAGGGCACAGACTCAGATCATCGCTGTGCTGGCAGACAGCCCCATCAAGTCATTCTCGGACATGAAGGGCAAAGTGGTCAACCTTCTCGCCAAAGGGACGGGTAGCCATGTTAACTGCAGGAATATTTTTACGTCACTTGGTTTAATTGACCAAATTGAAGCTCGATATACCAACTTCGCGAAAGCCGCACAGGCTCTCGGGGATCGGCAAATCGACGTATTCTGTTCCGCCGGAGCCCCTTTCACGATTCCGGCACTGACGCAATTGTCCATCAGCAAGCCCGTTCGTTATATTTCCATGACGGCTGAGGAGCAAAAAAAGGTCATCGCTGACAATAAATTTTATGTTCCGATCACAATCCCCAAACAGGCCGATGTAAAAGGCATGGACGCACCGGCTGACACCATCGCCTACGACGTCTGGTGGATTGCCCACAAGCAAATGTCAGATGATTCCATTTATAATATGCTCAAGGTCATTGCGGCGCCGGATAATCTGCAGCAGTTGACCAAGACAGCCCGCTATTGGCGTGATCTAAGCGGGAATTTCAACGCCCTCAAAGAGCACAAGATTTTTGTGCACCCGGCGGCTGCGAAATACTGGAAGGAGCGCGGAATCGATGTGCCTACTGAAGTGGTCAAAGGATATTAGATCACTCTCAGGTTTCGGCTAACCTCATTGAAAATAATTCTAATTGCAGCGAACGGAATCTAAATTCCGTTCGCGGACCCTTTATATAGGCGATATAATCACGCATAGGCGAAAATAAAAAATGGCCGGCAATTTATTTAAAGCGCTTCGGAAAATTGGCCTCATTTCAGACGAAATGACCCAACCGCGAAAAATTGAAGGGCCGTTGCGCATCATTGTATCGCTCGTATCCGTTTCATTTTCATATTTCTTTATACACATATCCTTTTTTGGCCCACCCGTTGCCGAGATATTCAAGGGCGCATTCATGTTGGGGGTCGCGGTTCTTACAATCCTGGTCTTTAAGTCGCGGCAAAAATCCATTCGAGAAGGCAGCGTCATTCTCGACGAGTTCATGGCCCTCGTTTCCATGGCCATTATGTGCTGTTTGTATGCGGTTCTGATCTACTGGCACTTGCTCGATGGAACCGAGCTTTGGAAAAATTTCGTAACCCCGACAGTATGGGTCATCGCTCTTGTTGGGGCGGCACTGGGTATCGTGCTCTATTGGAGAGACGCGACCCGAAAGTCAATTCCCAACGGCCTGATTTTTACGGACTGGCTCTATCTCGTCGCCGCCATAGTGCCAATCGTGTGGTGGGTGCTGAACAATCTGGAACTGACGGAAAGAATCGGCAGTCCGGTGCCTGTGGAAGTCGTGATTTATTCCGGCTTGCTGGCTACCGTAAGTTTTGAAATTGCGCGACGGGTTGTCGGCCCGATAATACCTGTAATCGGTCTCGTGTTTTTCATTTACTCATTTGAAATAGTCGCTCAAAACGCACCGGGCCTTTTCGAGCATCAGGGGTACAGACTTGATCGTGTCATGGAATTCCTGATGCTGGCATCCGACGGCATGACCGGACTGATCATCAACGTCTTTGCAACTTTTGTCGTCATTTTTGTCATTGTCGGCGCCTTTCTGGAAAAGACCGGACTTGGCGCTTTGTTTATCGATACGACTTACAGGATTACCGGTGCACGGACCGGCGGTCCGGGACTGGCGGCAGTCACCAGCAGCGGACTGTTCGGTATGATTTCCGGAAGCGGCATTGCCAATGTCGTGACAACCGGCACCTTCACAATTCCGCTCATGAAAAGGGTCGGGTATCGCCCTGAATTCGCCGGTGCTGTCGAGGCTTCAGCCTCAACGGGGGGCGCTTACATGCCGCCGATCATGGGAGCCGGTGCATTTCTGCTCGCTCAACTCACGGAAGTCAGCTACTTCGAAGTGATCAAGATCGCGTTGATCCCGGCGCTCTTCTACTACCTCTCCGTTGGTCTCATTGTATATCTGCGTGCCGTTAAGCAGGGCTTGCATGGTGTTCCCGTTGAAGAGCTGCCGTCATGGACCAGGATCTTACCGCGCCTGCCTCTGCTCCTGCCCGTGCCGTTCATGGTCTACTACCTGGTGATTGGCGATTCGGCTTTTCTTGCCGCCGTGAAAACAATCTGCCTGATCATCATGCTGAAAACGGCAGATTTGCTGAACGAAATTACGACGCCCTGGTCACAAAAAGTCGGAAAACCATTTCTTGGAATTTCAATATTGTTTGGCATATTCGCCTATTTTTTCGGCCTCCAGGTTGGTGCTCCGTTTAACTGGTTCGCAGATACACTGAGAGGGCTCAACTATGGAGATGCGATCCTTTGGACCACGGCCTGCTATATCGCTCTTAAACTCGGTGAAGTCGTTCTTGCCGGCTTCAATAAGGAAACACAATGCGTTGACATCGAAGAAAACCCGGTCCTGATCTCCGGACCGCAAATGTTCAAAAATCTCAGAATTCTGTTAGCGGAACTCATCCGCGTTATTTGGGCGTCTCTGGAAGCCGGGGCCCGCAATACGCTGGTTATAGGCTGTATCGCTGGGGTTTTGGGGATATTGCTGTCAAGTGCCACACAAAGTGACCTTCCCGGTCGCATTTCCGCAGTGCTCATCGAGCTGAGTTTCGGCCTTCTGCCGCTCACAATTTTCTGGGTTATCGTCGCCGGATATGTTGTCGGAATGGGGCTGCCGATCGTTGCGAGTTACGTGATCCTGGTGATTTTCAGTGTCGCGGCCCTGACCAATCTCGGGGTGCCGACCCTGGCGGCCCACCTTATCTGCTACTGGGTCGCTGTTGTGAGTGCGGTAACACCTCCTGTTGCCCTGGCCGCCTATGCAGCGAGCGCCATTGCCAAGTCGGATCCTGTAAAAACAGGGACGGAGTCCGTCAAGTTGGCATCTATGATTTTCATAATGCCGTTTATGTTTGTCTATACCCCCATTCTGCTGGACGGAACGCGTTTTGATATCGCCATCACAGTCATTGCCAGCATCTTTGGTATTCTCGCCTGGGCTACCTTTCTTGAGGGGCACACGTTTAAACTGACAAATTTCACGGAACGGCTCTTCCTGTGCGTTGCCGCAGCCTGTCTGCTGCTGCCGCTGGGGCGTTTCATAAATTTCGTTTTGTCCTGGGAGGGGGATTTCCGCTACCAGACTTATATCGTCGGGATTGCGCTTCTTGTGGGAACATTCGTTTTGCAGCGCATGCGGCGATCTCCCGCTCAAGCAAAACCTGCAGAGTAAGCCGGTTCCCCGGCCCCCGGCTTTTTGCTCGACTGCGGAATAATCATCAGCTGTATAATTATCAAAAGAAAAATCCCGGTTCGATTGTCATCGAACCGGGTTTCCAACATTCAGTACTATCCATAATTACGGATAGGTTGTAAGCAGAGATTAACCACCTCCACCGGAAGCAATATCGCTAATCGCGCCGGCTTCGTTAGGTGATTGTTCCGAGATGACACTTTCGCCCTTCACGTATT
>JANQOC010000405.1 GCA_028279265.1 Hyphomicrobiales bacterium | reverse complement strand
CTGGACGCCTTCCGCTCGGGATTTGTCAATAAGGCGCGGGGAGCCTGCCCGGATGATCCGGTCGAACGGGCAAACCATCTCAAAGCTTTTGGATATTTTGCCGATGCCTCAATGGTCGGTACGTGCCGGCTCCCGGACCGCATTGGCTTGTCGCCCCCTATCCGCAATCCCGACATTGACCGCCTGGCGGAGGATCTCCGGACACGCCAGACAAAGACACTTGCCGCCGGCATAGATTTGATCATGGCGGACCTGAAGGAATCGATGGAGGCGCCGGCCACAACGATCGATGACCATTCTCACGCTATCGTATTTTTGTACGAGTTCCCCCGCGATCCGCAACCTGATGAACCCGGTTGCACCTGGATTATGGACGCACAAGTCCATCGAGCTTGTCTGCGGGCCTCGGAAACCGCGATCATCATTGCCAACTATATCAGGCTCCTCGGATTCGATGCCCGGGCACACACGGGCTCATCTTCGGATATTGATCTGAACAAGCTAACGGTCGCTGCCGGACTTGCGACCGTCGAGAAGGGCGAGCTTGTCAATCCCTATGTGGGCGGCCGCTTCGGTGTTGCCGCGGTCACGACGACATTTGAACTGGGTGCTGACAAGCCATTGGTGTCTTTGAGTCAGCAACCCAAACGGCGCACCCATGGTCTTGCATGGAAGATCGGCAAGGGATTTGTCAAAAGCGCACTTAATATGGACCCGTTTTCCAAACGCCGATTTGTCGACGGACCGCATCCCTTTGAAAAACTAAAGCGGGTTGATGAGCCGACAACCTTTATTGACGAGCCGCGTGTGGCGCGCGTGCCAAAACGCACGGACATGTTTGCCCGCGCCCAATTCGGGGATATGGGTAAGGCCCTTCAGGAAAATGCGAAGGGAGGCTTGTTTGCCCGTAAAGCAGCGCCGTCTACGGCGCAACGTCGTCCAATGGGAGCCTTTGTCCTGCTACAGGACGGCACACCTGCCGAAGAGATTGCCGCCAACACCACCGATGCAGTTCGAAATTCTGAAAACATCAAGGCAGCTTCTTATTTCCTGGGCATCGATGCCGTCGGTATTTCAAGATGTCCGACATGGGTCTGGTATTCCCACGACGCCATTGGCACGCCGATTACACCGACACATGACCAGGCGATCTCGATGATCATTGATCAGGGATATGAGACGATGGAGGGGGCGTCAGGGGATGACTGGATTTCCGTGGCGCAATCCATGCGCGCTTATTTAAGATTTGCTCTTCTGGGCGGGGTCATCGCCAAGCATATTCGCAATCTCGGATACTCCGCCAAGGCCCACACAAATCTTGATGGTGAAGTATTGCAGCCGCCACTTCTCCTGCTCTCCGGCCTCGGAGAAGTCTCCCGCATTGGTGAGGTTATCCTCAATCCCTATTTGGGGCCCAGATTGAAGTCAGGTGTTATCACAACGGATATGCCACTGGCACACGATAAACCCATAGACTTCGGTCTGCAAAAATTCTGCGAAAGCTGCAACAAATGTGCCCGGGAATGTCCGTCAGGCGCAATCACCGCCGGCCCGAAACTCATGTTTAACGGCTATGAAATCTGGAAGTCGGATAGCCAGAAATGCGCGACTTATCGCATAACAACACCGGGAGGTGCCATGTGCGGTCGCTGCATGAAGACATGTCCCTGGAACCTCGAGGGACTGTTTGCAGAAAAACCGTTCCGCTGGGCAGCGATGAACCTGCCGGCGACAGCCCCCTTCCTCGCCCGCCTGGACGATGCG
>JANQOC010000393.1 GCA_028279265.1 Hyphomicrobiales bacterium | reverse complement strand
AACCCAGTCCAAATTGTTGAATTCTCTGGGATACCAGCAGGTTCTGGCGCGCGGATTTGCTCTCGTCCGGCGGGTCGAGGGGCAAATGGTGCGATCGGCATCAGAAGTTGGTAGCGGCGATGAGTTAAGCCTTCAGTTCACTGATGGAAATGTGTACGTCAAAACTCTCGACGAGGGCGGCGAGCCGAAACGAAAAATTCCTGAAACAGGTAGTAGAAAGCCCAAGAAAACAGCATCCAAGACCAAGGCCTCGACAAACACGGGAAGCTTTTCCGGTAAACAGGGATCGCTTTTCTAGTTTAAAAATTGAAAATTTGGATTATGACAATACTTGCCTGTTTATGATAAGAATGCGCGATAAATTAGTCGTCTGCTCGTCCATATCGCATTTTCACCGAATTCTGATGGAAAAAAATCGTCAATGAACCGATTCGAAAAAATTTCTAAAACCTCGGAAGAGGCTGAACTAAAATATATGGATGGGGAGTTTCAGGTTCTCAGGCCCGGTGATTTTGTGCGTTGTGCCGTGACCAATACGCCGATCCCAATTGCCAATCTGAAATATTGGAGTGTCTCACTTCAGGAGCCCTATGCAAGTGCGGAAATTTCATTGAAACGCTATGATGAAGTTCGCCGCGCCGAGCTCTCCGAAAGCTGATCAGATCACGCTTTGCAGCTGTTCGACGAACCGGGATTCTCCGTCAGGCGCAAGCTGCAGCGAAATGACCATGGGCTTTGACCTGGTCTTGAGTTCCCCGAATATGTCGGGTCCCTTTGGAATACGTAACCAGTCTTTCTCCGTCGTGACCAGTGTTGCGCTCGACGATTCGGCGGCGGCAAGCAGGGATCTGGCATCGTCCGTACGGAACCGGTAATGATCCGGAAAAGCGTAAAATGCGCCAATCTGGGCGCCCTGCTGAGACAGGGTATCCATGAATTTTTGCGGCCGCGCGATTCCTGTAAAGGCAACGATCGATTTGTCCCGAAGCCAGTCCGGTGTTTCGACAGGTGTGGTGGTCGCTTCCAGAACATTGCCGGTAAAACCCTTGCTTTTAACGCTTTCGAGACATCTGTGAGGTTCTCCCGCACCAATCATAAGTATCAAATCGGCTCTCGGGGCCTGCCAGCTGAGAGAGGCTCTCAGGGGGCCTGCGGGAAAAACTCTTTCATTCCCGAGGCCCGACTGGTTGTCGATGGCAATGACGCAGAGATCTTTCTTAAGTGTCGGATTTTGAAATCCGTCATCCATGATGATGACATCAGCCTCTAGATTTTCGAGGTATTGTGCTCCTTTTTCCCGGGACCGGCTTACCAGCGTCGGCGCGTGCCGGGCGAGCAGGAGGGGCTCGTCACCCACTCTTTCGGCATCATCCCGCTGCGCGTCGACCAAATGCGGGCCGGCTTCACGGCCGCCATAGCCGCGCGTCAGGAATACCGGCTTCAAGCCCATCTGCTTGTATAATTTGGCAATGTGGATGGCGGTGGGCGTTTTACCGCCACCGCCGATCGTAAAATTGCCGACGCACACAACAGGAAGCTTAGAGTCATAAGGCGTGTGCAATTGCGTTCTGAGCCGGTGAGCCAAATTGTAGGCCGCGCCGGCGGGTTGCAGCAGCAAGGTAATGAAACGATTTAGGAGGCGCTGGTTCTCGTACCACCAGTCGGGCTGATTAAGATGCACATTTGATCTCCTCAGCTTCGGCATAGTCCCCCGGAAGTCCGAAGTACTTTTCCAGGGCCTTCAGGGTTTTCTCCTGTGCACCGCCCAGTTCCTCAATGACGGCTTCCGCTTTCCCGCTCAATGCGGCTCGCTCCTCGCTGTCGGCAAGGAGGCGTCTTAAATCATCGGTCAGGGACGGGCGGTCGGTTTCGATGCAGGCGTCCGCGGCAATAAGCTTGGAATAGATCGCCCGAAAGTTGTGCCAATTGGGCCCGGTCATGATCGGACAGTTCAATCGTATGGGCTCCACAGGGTTCTGTCCCCCGTGTGGAATGAGTGAGCCTCCGATGAAGGCGATATCGGATATCTTATAGAAAAGACCGAGCTCACCAAGCGTGTCGGCCAGGTAAACATTATCTTCGGCGGAGGGGAGTTGTCCGCTACTTCTCTGGGCAAACTTCAAACCCGCGCTGCTGACGAGATGGCCAACTTCTTTTCCGCGTTCCGGATGGCGGGGCACAATGATGGTCAGCAGGTCCGGGAATTCCCGGGCCAGGATTTTATGTTGAGCGACCATCTCCTCTTCCTCGCCCGGATGGGTACTTGCAGCCAAAAAGATCGTTCGTCCGCGCATGCTCTCCTGCAACGGTATAAGCTTGCTTTCGTCGACCGGCGGTGGCGGTGAATCAATTTTCAGATTACCGACATTGTCGATATTGCGCGCTCCGAGCTTCAAATATTTTGTCAGGTCAAAAATGTTCTGGGCCAGGATGAGGTCAAAGGCGCTGAACAGGGGGCGGCTGATGCC
>JANQOC010000375.1 GCA_028279265.1 Hyphomicrobiales bacterium | reverse complement strand
GGACTCGCGATAGAGAACCGATTTCCCCCAGCGGCCACGCATACCGAGGGTCTCGCCATGATCAGAGGCATAAATTATTGTGGTGTTGTCGGCCATGTTCTGTTCTTCCAGGACATCAAGAACAAGGCCGATCTGATGATCGAGAAAAGTACAGAGCCCGAAATAGGCGGCAATTGCCAGGCGCCGCTCATCATCGGAACTCAGTTCACTGTCGGTGTCCGTATATTCGATCATCCGCGCCATCCAGGGATGATTGACGTAACCGGAATCCGGATGCAGGGACGGTAGCGGCACATCCGCGGGATCATAAAGTTTCAGAAATTCCTCCGGCACAACGAGAGGGAAATGGGGGGCAACAAATCCAAGATGCAGCATCCAGGGCGTGTCGCTGCGCCCGTCCTCTCTCAGCCATTTCAGGGTTTCCTCCGTCACGGCGAGGTCATAGCGATTATAGTTCGAAAGACCTTCGCCGATCTCCGTCAGCATTTTCGTCCGACGCGGCGTCTCCGGCAGGGGATCGCGGACGGCCGCCCAGACCGAACCGATACCGTCCATCACATGCATAGGTATAATTTGCTTGTTAAACCCAGTCGAAACATCTTCATTCTGGAAATGCAACTTTCCGATCGAGTCAACATGGACGTTGGCATCCGACAATTCGTGGACAAAGCTTCGAACCTCGCCGGTATAAGGGGCCGCATTATCCCAGTTGCCGATCCTGTCGACGTGCTGGCCGGTCATCAAACTAGCCCGCGCAGGCACACAAATGGGGCACGGCGTATAGCAGTTCTCAAACCGCGTCCCGCGCGCCGCCAGCTTGTCCAGATTAGGCGTTTTGATAAAGGGATGCCCGGCTGCGGACAGGGCCCGGGCCTGATGCTCATCGGAAAAAATAAAAAGTAGGTTCTGGTCTTTCATAAGATACTCCAAGCAAAAGAAAACAGAATCCAGAACCGACTAGTCTACGTGTTGACTGTCTCTGATGGCATCCCAGATTCTTGCCGCGGTGGCCGGCATTTCCAATTTTTTGACCCCCACGGGCCCCAGCGCATTACAAACCGCATTCATCGCCGCCGCAAGGGAGCCAACGGTTCCCGCCTCTCCAACACCTTTGGCCCCCAGAGGATTGACGGCTGTGGGAACGCTTTGGCAGGCGACCGTGATATTGCATAAATCCCCGGCTCTCGGCATAGGGTAGTCCATGAATGTTCCTGTGACCAGTTGCCCTCCGTCTTCATAGACGAGCTCTTCTCCCAGCGCCTGCCCTACACCTTGAGCAATACCGCCATGGATTTGTGCTTTGACGAAGGTTTCATTGAGCACATTTCCGACATCTTCGACGACAGTATAGTTGACGATCTCCAGCTCACCGGTTGCCGGATCGATTTCCACCTCGCAGACATGGCAGCCATTTGGAAATGTAACGGCGGAAGGGTGGAATTCGGCACTGACGGATAGGGAGTCCTGGCCGCTCTCACGAACAAGATTTTGAATGTCATCCCAATCCACGGTCTCATTTGAATCTTTGAGCTTAAACAGCCCGTCTTCAAACTCGATTTCGCTTTCCGCTGAATCAAGTTTTTCCGCCGCGAGTTTTTTCGCCGATGCGACAAATTTTTCGACGGCCGTGACAACCGCGCCGCCGCCAACCGGGGTAGAGCTCGAACCGCCACTGCCGCGCCCACCGGGCAGAAGGTCGGAATCGCCCTGGCGATAGGTAATCTGCTCAGGCCGCAATCCAAGTCGTTCCGCCACCAGGTCGGAGAAAGCGGTTTCCAGTCCCTGCCCCGTGGACATGGCGCCTGGCTTCAGCTCCCAGGTGCCATCTGATTGCAGGGCCAGAGCGGCGTGATCGCCCATAGGTTTAACGAAAGGGCCGCCCGCCACCTCGATGGGATTTGAAAGTCCGATACCCCGCAGCCGCCCGTTTTCCTTGGCTTTCGCCTGACGTTCCGGGAAAGTGTCATATTGACTGAGCCGACTCGCGGTCGACATATTTGCGGCGAAATCACCACAGTCGTAATTGAAAAGAAAACCCGTATCAAAGGGCATGGATGCGCTTGGGATCAGGTTGCGGGACCGCAATTCAAACGGGTCAATATTGAGTTCGCGCGCTGCCGTGTCAATCGTCCTCTCAATGATGTATGTTGCTTCCGGACGACCGGCACCGCGATAAGGTGCTGTCATATGCTTGTTTGTGAAGATACCGCGGGCGTCGGCACTGACCGCTGGGATTTTATAGACACCGCTGATACCGCCCATATTACCGAGACAGACAAGGGACCGTCCGGACAAATAGCAGCCGAGATCAATTTCCAGCTGCACTTTGAGACCTAGAAACAACCCCTCCTCGTCAACAGCCAGTTCGGAAGTGAAGCGGATATCACGGCCATGATCGTCCGCCAGCAAATCTTCTCGTCTTTCCGCAATCCATTTTACCGGTTTGCCGACTTTTTGCGCCGCCCACAGCACGAGAACATCTTCAGGATAAGCGCCACTTTTC
Organism: Hyphomicrobiales bacterium; assembly: GCA_028279265.1. GTDB lineage: Bacteria > Pseudomonadota > Alphaproteobacteria > Rhizobiales > CAYWUX01 > JANQOC01. Next base: position 2,289 of record JANQOC010000375.1, on the reverse strand, counting down.
ATGCCGAAGGAGCCACCGAGATCGCCGGCAACAATGCGCACCTGATCGCGGGCAACGCCGAACTGACCGGCCAGCGCGTTGGCCAGGGCAAAAGGGCTTTGATTGGCTATTTTCAGGGTCAGCCGGCCTTGTGGGTCAACAAATCCAAGACATCCCCGGGGTTCGATTGGCGCCGCGGTTACGCGCGAAATATGATCTTCAAAACGGATCTTATGCGCGGCTGACGACAAGGCGGCTTCAGCCTTCTCCCGGTCTCCGCGTTCCCAGACGAAGGCCACATTGTCCGGAACCTCCGCCCAAACGGTCTTGGAAGACCCGCCAACAGCCTCATCCAGACTTGCCACAACAGGCAGTTCCTTATAACGGACATCGATGAGATCACTGGCATCCATGGCTTCACCGAGTGTCTCGGCGACAACAAAAGCAACGGGTTCGCCGACAAACCGCACGCGATCATCAGCCAGAATGCGACGGCGCGCCTGGAACGCCTTCTCTCCGTTGGGACGCAGCAACTCAACGCCACAGGGCAGGTGGTCGATGCCGTCTGCAGCCAAATCACGCGCTGTGAAGATAGCTAATACACCCGGCATGGACCGGGCGCGTTCAATGTCTATATGTTCGATTTCTGCGTGGGCATAGGATGATCGGTGAACCGCACCATGGACCATCCCCTCTTCCGATAAATCCGCAACGTAACGCCCTGCCCCTGAAAGCAGGCGGTGATCTTCCCGTCGACCTGACATACTTACTTGTTTCCCATACTCGATCCCGGCATGCAATCACAGCCGATTGCTATTCATACCGGTACTATCCTTACGATCTTTTTGCGATAAAGTATTACAGTTCTTACCCTTTGCGAAGACCAAGTGTCATGCCTATGATTTCGCTGCCGCGGAACTGAATTTCGACAATTTGTCGTTTAGCGTTCTGGGAGATCTGCATAATCGCATCTATTCTCTCACTCTTCACAAAAACCACAAACCCTTCAGGCGTTACACGACCGCGAAGACTGCCCTTCATATCGTAGGTGGTCTCGCGCCAGGTTCCCGTCAATGTACCCTGATCGTGCAATATATCTGATTTGATTTCTATTTTTGCCCCGGACGTACCGCAGCGAATATTCTGCTTAAGCTTGTGTCCCGCTTCTTTAACAAAATAAGTCAAACGGCAGCGAATTTTCTCGTTTTGGCCAGAAGAATAACCTAAACGACCCTCTCCGACCCATCTGCCAACAAGTCCGGCAAAGGGTTGAACGGCCTGTGCCGAGAGTTTGTCTCCTGAAGACATCGCATTTGGCGTTATCCAGAAAACCGCGCCCAGAAAACACGAAAATAGCAGCCTTATTGTTGTGCGATAGAAATTGATCATACCACCCTCCGATGATCCGCGTTTGCCTGATATCGGCCACCCGTGCCGAGATAAACCATAGGCGAACACCGATTGCCCATGGAGCTGCTATACCGCAATCAAAAGATTCGAAAAAGATCAAATAGATCACAGCTCAAGAAACATTCGCTGCTGTTTCGACGAAGCCGATCGACACGCCAAATGAATCCGGCACATGACAGGAGGAGTGAACACCCAAAAAGTAACCCCCCGGACTCAGGGCATTGGATCCGGGGGGTTGGTTGGTTGGACGCGTACTTGATACGCTTGATTCACAAGGGAATCAACAACAGGGAAGATGCTTTCTGCCAAACAAAGGTTAACAAAACGTTAACGCATTTTTGTAAGGCAATTTCCTGTACTAAACGATGTTGTGGGACTTATTGGAGAACGTCATCTCGACAGTGACTTTGCCCTCGTTCAGCAGCCAATGGCGAATGCGGTAGGACCGGGCTCCACTGGCGTGCATAGGATCACGATCGGCGATTTCCTTAGCTTCGGCCATGGAATTGGCGCGAATAATGACCATTCCCTCCCCTTCCCATCGCTGCTCGTCATCATCCGGGAACGGACCGGCGCCAAACATAATACCTTCCGCTTCCAATTCTCCCTGGAATTTGAGATGGGCTTCCAGGTTCTCCATTACCGGTCCCATACCGTTTGTCGGTGTGGTGAATACGACATAGAGGTGCTTCGCCAGCAATCCCATACCTTCACATTTTCCAACGAGTTCATCCCAGGGAACCACGGGCTCAGACATATTTTCCTCCATTGAGTCTATTATCTTTCAATTTCAACACATTCCGTTGTCAACAATAGTCATTGTGACATTCAATGGGAACCTTACATTTTGAACCTTAAGCTGTCACATTGACGGATTAATTCTTTCATAGATAATTCATC
>JANQOC010000371.1 GCA_028279265.1 Hyphomicrobiales bacterium | reverse complement strand
CGCAGGTTTGTGGATGCAGCATCGAAAAACAGCCGGTCCTCCGGATTGGCGATGGCCGCATCGAGATCGGTCGTCCAGCGTTCGATGCCGTGGGCGGCGGCGAGGCTCTCCACTTTACCGGCATTACGTCCAACGAGAATGGGGTCGAGCATGACCCGGTCGCCATTGGCCAGTTCGACACCTCCCTGATTGCGAATGGCCAGGACCGAGCGAATAAGATGCTGGTTCGTTCCCATGCGCCCCGTGACCCCGTTCATAATCAGTCCCAATCTGATTTCTGCCATTTTCAAACCCTTCTCATCGCTGTAAGACTCATTCTGCGAGACACTTTTCCGGGGTGCCGGAGACAATAAGTAACTGTTCGGTGAATATTAATTCAAGCAAATTTTTTTCCTATACCGGTCGCAAATAGCCAAGAATGACGTCAATGCAATGCTCCAGCCGCTGATCCAGCTCGGACTTGGAATTCAGTTTGCGGCCAAATATGGTGCTCAGGGTGAAGATGTTCGAAAGATAAAAATAGGCCACGGACGCAACGGTGATATAAAACTGGACGGGATCCACATTCTTCCTGAAAACCCCCTCCATTTCCCCGCGTATCAAAACGTCCTTCATTAAATCCTCAAAAGGAGAATGCATCTTTCTGATTTTTTTCGACTTCTTGATGTGTTCCGCTTTGTAGAGATTTTCATTGTTGAGCAATCGCATGAATTCGGGATTTTTCAGGTGGTAGAGGAATGTAAACCTGACGAGTTCCCGCACCGCATCCTCAGGACCCATCATTTTCAGATCGAGCTTGGCTTCATGGGAGCGAATTTTCTCGTAAGCACATTCGAGAACATAGAGGAAGAGATCATCCTTGCTGCCATAATAATGGTAAATCATGCGCTTGTTGACACCGGCACGTTCGGCGATCATGTCGACCCGCGCGCCCCCGTAGCCATTATCGGAGAATTCTGTAAGAGCCGCCTGGTGAATTAACTCTTTTGTTCTCTCAGGATTGCGTTTAGAAACCTTGTTTAGCACCAACATCTCCAATCAAGCATTAAGAGTATTCTCTTCAGTATCAGATATCTGCAATATCGGATAAAATAAGTAACTATCTAGTTACTTATAGCGCTTTACCTTCTGCTTGTAAAGGGGTTTAGCTGCTCAGCCATCGATCCAGATTGTCCGTAACAAACGCATCGTCATTGAGGCTCGGATAGCTGCGATAGACCCGGTCGATTTCCCCGGCCTGTCCGGGACCCAATGCCTCGTCCGCATCCAGGCACCAAACGCCTTCAAATATACCCTGGCGACGTAATATTTCGTGGATCCCCGGAATGCAACCCTTGAAATTATTGGCCACGTCAAAAAATGCCGCATTGCAATCCGTAACCTGCCCGGCAAGAGCCAGCAAGTCTTCATTCAGCGGCCCCGAGCGGCAGCGATTAAATATGTCCACCGCCGATTTCGTCCACACCGACCAGTGACCCAGGAGGCCGCCGGCAATTCTCATTTCAACGATCTTGTCGTCGCGACTAAGCCGGAAAGGAGAAACCAGATCCATAACGATGTTGTCATCGTTGCCGGTATAGAGGGTAATCCGGTCCTCTGCGCCGGCGAGGACAACACCGCGAACCACATCGAGGGTCTGGTATCGGTTAAACGGGGCGATCTTGATGGCCGCGACATTTTCGATTTGCGAAAACCTTCGCCAGAAGGAAACGGCAAGCGGAATTCCGCCGACGGCCGGTTGCAGATAAAAGCCGATGACCGGTATCTCCGCGGCAATAGCCCGGCAGTGTTCGATTAATTCATCCTCGCTGACACCCTGAAAACCGGCCAGGCTTAACAGCCCGGCGTGAAAACCCAGCTCGCGGGCTATCTCGGCTTCGGCGCGCGCTTGGTCCGTCCTGCCGACGATGCCTGCAATCCTGATAATCGGTGCCTGCTGCCAGTTGTCCAGCTCAAGAGCCACGGTTTCGAGGACCGGGCGATAGAGACCGACATCGCGAATTTCGAACTGGGTCGTGTGAACACCAATGGCCAGTCCCCCGGCTCCCGCATCACAGTAATATCGCACGAGGGCGCGCTGGCGAATGGCATCAAATTCCCGACTCCGGGTCAGGGCCAGCGGTGACGCCGGAATGACGCAGCCCGCTCTCAGCTGATTAATTATTTCTTCAGGCCAGTCTGTCCAATGCCTTGTCATAATTGAAGTTCAAGCCTTTCCCGTCACTATCCCAATTCCGGTCCCGCCATGGCATACAGATTTTCCTTGCGGCCAAACGGAAGCTTGCGATTCTTGGCCATGCGCAGGAACGGTCGCTGAACCTGAAAACCAAACTCTTTCAGGATCGCAACAAATGAAGATTGATGATCGCCGGCATCGACAAATACCGGGCCGGAGATCTTCGCCAAGGCGGCCCTTAACAAGGTGATCGCCGCTTCCGGAGAGGACGCAAACAGAGGCCCGATCTGGGTTGCGACACGGCCATTACGCCCCAGTACAAAGCCTGTCCGGTCATCTGTCAGATAAGAAAATCCGTGGCCCCGTTCCACGAGATGGGCAATGATCGCGGAGCGGTCACCACCAAAATAATCGCGATCAAGTGCAAACACCTGTTCCATCCCGCCGCTATCGATTGCAGCCGGGTCTTGGGACCGGTTACCCAGATCAACCTTCCGTGCATCGTCGATCTGCCATCGGGTCAGTGAAAAATGAGGGTCAAATCCCAGAGGCCGATAGACGCGTTCCCCGTCCGGCGTGGCATCCAGCACCGGCACCCGCCCGCTTTCTTCGAGTTTCTCGATACACATATTGAGTAGTTTTGTCGCCAGACCCTGTTGGCGATGCGACCGGGTGACGAGAACCATGCTGATCCACCCGAATTCCGAACCGTAGGGAAGTGTCAGGGCGCTGGCAACGAGGCCCTTACCGGCATCGATCAAGCCGATGCCCTGGCCACTCTCGAGCATCATGGTCCAATCCTCAACCGTCTGATTCCACCCGGCTTCCTGCGAGAGGGACAAAGCACCCTGGAGATGCTGCACGTCCAGAGAGACGACCTCCAGCTCTTCAATAAGCGCCATCCCGAACCTCAAAATTTGTCGGTTTATTGAGTGTCTCGCCGCCCTGGCTGATCCAATCGGCGACCCAATCGATCATTTGCGGAAGCGATATAAGGGGTTTGCCGAAGAGCTTGACGGCTTTGTCCGTGTTGATGAGCCAGGCGGACTCCGCTTCCTGCCCGACGAGCTTGGGATCAATGGAGAACCGCTTGCCGAACTCTGCCGCCAGCCAGCGAATGGACGTTGTCTCCGGGCCGCTGACATTAAGGGGCCAGGCGGGAACCCGGCAGTGTTTCAACGCCCGCAAGATCTGGGCATTGGCATCGCCCTGCCAGATCACATTGACATGCCCCATACCGAGATCGATGGGCTGGCCTTCGAAGACCGCTTTTCCCACGTCGAACAAAACCCCGTAACGCGTGTCGATTGCGTAACTCAGGCGGATAAGGCAGCCCGGTGTCCCTAACTGATTTGAAAAATACTGAAACATTCGTTCACGCCCGACACAGGACTGGGCATACTCTCCGGGCGGATTTGGAGGTAAGTCTTCAACCGCACCGCCGCTTGTCACCGGCACGAAAGGGTACACGCAGGCTGTGGACAGGCTGACAATACGCTGATCCGGAAAGGCCTGGGCAACAAGGGCGGGACAATGGACATTCATGGCCCATGTCAGGTCCTCGGCCCCGGATGATCCAAACTTGCGACCGGCCATGAAAATGATGTTTTTCGCACGGGGAAGCTTGCGCAGTTCCTGACTATCGAGAAGATCCGCCTTTATGGTCGTGATATTCCAATCTTCAAGCTTTTGTCTCAAATCGGGCTCGGAAAAACGCGCGACACCAAATATGGTTCGATCGGGAACAGCGCGTTTTGCAAGGCGGGCAAGGGTCGGGCCCATTTTGCCGCCGACGCCCAGAAGCATGATATCTCCGTCTATACTTTCGAGATCCCTTATGAGATCCGAACTGGGACAGGTCATAAAGTCTTCCAGTTCGTTTACCGATGCGAAAGAGTCTGGGATCGCGGAGATGTTCAGGACGTCATCCATACGGGTGTTAACTGCGGTGTTATTTGAGGCTTTATCAAAGTCATTCGCGTCATGCACTTGAGAAAAGCAGCGAAAAGTAATCCTGCCGCCGGACATAGGCTATGATTGTCGCGATCCGGCGGAGTTGAATACCGGTTCTGTTTTTCAAAAAACATGGATCTCCATCGAACCTCCCCGTTCAGTGACTGGCACCCACGGGAAGATTCGCATTCTGATCGCGGTCCTAGAGGCCGGATTTTGGCATCTTGATCGACATGTCCAGATACTGGTTCGTATAAGCGCTCTTGATATCATAAGCCTTGATGTCACCAAACGAAGCTTTCACGCCTGCATAATCGTCATTCATGCGATTTTCCGCGAAATATCCCAAGGCACTTTCGACACTGGTTTTGTGAGTCATCAGCTCGACCACAAGTTTCCAGTTTTCGGTAACATCCTCAACCTTCTGGCTGCCGGCTTTAGCCAGTGTTTCAATGCAGGGTTTCGGGTTTTTGACGCAGGTCGCATAAGCCTGCTGGGTTACGGAAACGAATTTTTTCAGCGTTTCAGCATTATCCTTGGCCCATTTGCCATTAGCGATGATAGAGTTTCCATAGGGATTATATCCGAGGTCACGCAGAGCAACGAAGCCCATGTCATCCTTGAAAATGCGCTGGTAAATATAATGCACGTTGTAAAAGTTCGTGGTTGCATCAATTGCGCCGGACTGCATGGAAGCGACCTTGGCATTCGGTTTTACATTCACAAATTTTACGGAAGCCGGATCGATCTTCAGAACCTTGGCGATTGCCGGCCACATTTGCCGGGCGGCATCGAATGGCGGATTTCCAATCGTCCGACCTTTGAGATCTTCGAATGACTTGATACCGGATGACTTCTTCCAGTAAATCCCGTAGGGGGAATTGGCATAAATGTTCATAACCGCGACGATATCGGCACCTTTGCCAATAGCGCGGAGCGCCGTCGGCAGATCGGCAATTCCGACCTGGTTGCGGCCAATGCCCACTTTTTTGGCGGAAGCTCCGGAGCCGGTTCCGTTTTCGATTGTCAGATCAATTCCGGCCTTTTCATAGTGCCCCTGAGCCTTCGCCCAGTAAACCGGAGAGTGATCTCCTCCCGGCACCCAATTCAGAACAAAGTTTATCTTTTCAGCAGCCGAAGATTGACCCATGCTCAAAAAACACGCTAGCAACAGGGCCAGTGCAGAGGTAGAAATCTGTTTCAACGGTAACATTGTTCCTCCCGTTACAATTTAATTGAACCAAACCATAAGTAACCATTCAGTGAATTATATAGACAAATTTCGCAAAAGTAACTAAAAACTTCAATGGTCAATATTCAGGGGACGTTGCATGCCTTCTGCCGCAACCTGGCGCAAAATCACAACAATAATTCTGGTCCATATCGCTTTTGTGGCACTCTGGTGGGGGGCCGTCATCATTGGTGATATTCCAGCCTATATTCTACCGACGCCGCTGCAGGCTCTTCAGACTCTGGGCGAGGAAAATTACAACTGGGGCACGCATTTTATTGCCACCTCCCAGGAAATATTCGGCGGCTATATCCTGGCCGTCATCGTCGGTGTCGCCTTTGCGGTAATGTTTACCTGGTCGCGGCGCACAGATGAAACCCTGATGCCCCTGCTTGTGACCCTGAACATGATTCCAAAAGTGGCGATGGCACCTTTGTTCATTGTCTGGCTGCGCTTTGGGGTAACCACGAATATCGTCATCACTTTTACGATCTGCTTCTTCCCGATCCTGCTGAACACGGCCCGGGGGATGCGCGAGGTGGAACCGGATTTGCTTGACCTGGTGCGCTCCCTGAAAGGATCGCAGTGGCAAATTCTAACTAAGATCCAGTTTCCCGGCGCCCTACCCTATATTTTCTCCGGAATGAAGGTGGCGACCATTCTCGCGGTTGCCGGCGCAATCGTCGGCGAGTTCATTCAATCGGACCGGGGGTTGGGCTGGTTCATGCTCGTCACTCAGGAGGCGTTGAATACGGATGCCATGGTCATGGCACTCTTGCTGGTCACTTTGATCGGCGTTGTGCTCTACGGAATTGTAATCCTGCTGGAACGCATATTCGTCGTTCAGGATGCCCGTGTGGAGTAGGTGCAAGTGACAGCAGCCCCGTTTATTTCCTTAAAAAATGTACGCAAGATTTATCGAACGCGCGATACTGAGTTCGAAGCTATCAAGGATGTTTCCCTGAACGTCATGAATGGCGAGCTCGTGAGCCTCGTTGGCCCCTCTGGCTGCGGCAAATCCACATTGCTGAAAATTCTCGCCGGCCTGCATCCCCATGACGGCGGCGAAGTGCAAATCGGAAATGATGAGATCCCATTTGATCCAAGCCAGGACATCGGCATGGTTTTTCAGCAGCCCTTGCTCCTCAAGTGGCGGCGGATCGTTGAAAACATACTGCTTCCGGCGGAAATTCTCGGGCGACCCATGAAAGAATCCCGGGAACGCGCCATTGACCTGTTGAACATGGTCGGCCTTGACGGCTTTGGCGACAACTACCCCTACGAGCTATCGGGGGGCATGCAACAGCGCGCAGCCATTGCCCGCGCGTTGATCCACGATCCCAAACTTATCCTGATGGACGAACCGTTTGGCGCCCTTGATGCCCTGACCCGGGAAAAAATGAACCTGGAATTGCTCGACATCTGGCAAAGCTCCCGCAAGACCATCATATTTGTCACCCACGGGATCCAGGAAGCGGTATTTCTCGGAACCCACGTTGCGGTTATGTCCACAGCACCGGCAGAGATCGCCGACTATTTCGATGTTGATATTCCGCATCCAAGGGATCTGAATACGAAAACCGATGAAAAATTCGGGACCTACACCCGCCGCATCTACCAGTTGCTCGGCATGTAGTCCAAGCCGATCCCAAAGGGGCGGATTTCAATCAAAATCAGCGGGATTCGTAAAGGTCGCGCCCCTCGACAAGGGTTCTAATCTTGGCATCGGCAACACTTCGGGGCAGCATCCAGAAGCCACAATCGGGATTGATGTAAGTGATGCGGCCGGTGCCGATCAGCTTTTCCGCCTGTTCCAGGGAGCGGGCAATGGCGTCAGGGGACTCGACATCGTTCCTTTTGATATCCACGACACCAAGCCCCAGACCTATTTTCGGATCCAGATCTTTAAAAACTTCCAGCTCCTCAATCGGACGATGCGCATTTTCCATGACGATATGATCCGTATGCAGGCTGTTAAGATAGTTGATCAGGTTTTTCCAGGTTCCCTCCTGGATCGACTGGCCGCCATAGTTCCCGAAACACAAATGAACGGCCGGCGTTGTCCTCACGGCGTCCAGAACCAGATTGATGGCCTCTGCCGCCCATTCCCACTCATCGGGCGAACCGGGAAGGTTGGCTTCATCCACCTGAATGACATCCGCCTCGACATGACGGACCTGTTCGGCAAGGACTGAGGCGATGGCGTTTGCAAGTTCCGACACATCCGTGTAGTGCTCATTGATAAGAGTCTTGGCGAGCATGTGAGGCCCGGTGAGGGTAAATTTCAGGGGTCGCTTTGTCAGCCGCCGGGCACGCATGGCAGCGTAGGGGAGATCCAGCGTGCCATGATCCACGGGCCCATCAACGACGCCTGGAGGCTGGGCCCGGAAATCCATTCCTTTTTGCTCTCTATAATCCAGCACTTCCTGAAATGTGCTGTCGTTGCGAATGCCGTCCATGGGCCGGGTGAAATACTCGATCATGCCGTTGGTCTCGGGATGGTTGATATCGAACCGGTAAAGCTCGCCGTCACAGACCACATCAAGCCCTGCCGTTTCCTGGGTGCCGATTATAGCGCGTGTGGCATCAATAAGCGCCTGTTCCGAAGGCAGGGCAACCAGCCAGTCCGGCACGGGATAGGATCCGACGACAGTTGTTTTAATTCGCGGTTTATCTTGGCTCATGATCCCTTACCTCGTTACGGTCAGAATTTGCAAAAAGTAACTACTTAGTGAATAATTGGCAAGAATGAAGTCGAGGCCGTGTTTAATTTTCCATCGGCGGGCATGCGCAAGGAGATTGACGGAGTTCATCGGAGAAAAATGTTCCAACAAACAGTAGCTAGCTGAGATGTCCGACAATATCTATGACGGTATTATCCTCGGAGGCGGGCATAATGGCCTCATCCTGCAAGCCTATGCCGGTTTGGCGGGGCTGAAATGCCTGTGCCTGGAACGCAGATCCGAAGTCGGCGGCGGTTTGACGACGATCGAAGACCCCCGGCAGCCCGGTTTTTTTCACAATACCCATGCGTTTTTCCAACGCGCGATTACCGACATGCCCTGGTACAGGGACCTGGCCCTGGAGGATCGGGGGCTGGTTCTGATTGAACCGGAACTGAACGTCGCCCTGCTTACCCGCGACGACCGGTCTCTGCAATGGT
>JANQOC010000369.1 GCA_028279265.1 Hyphomicrobiales bacterium | reverse complement strand
GCCCTGAAATCCGGATCTCTCGTTAACTGCAGGCCGATCCATCTTCTCGAACAGGTTGAGGATGGTGAAGTGGATCACAAGGTTCTTGCCGTCCTCGCAGACAGTTCCGGAGAAATTGGTGAGCCGGACATCGAAGCCATTCGCAGGTTTATCAGGACGGTTTTCGCCCATGTGCCGGGTAAGACCATGGAACTCGGCCCACTGCATGCGCAGGAACAGGCACAGGACTATATCCGGCGCTGCACAATGTGAGCCCGAAGCCATCTTATGGCTTGCTTTATCGGCTGATGACGATCCGGAAAACCAAACGCTTATCGCATGAGGCTTCTGAGCTCGGCTACTGCGAATTCCGCGAATTCCGAATCATTTATGTGAAGATCGAGCTCGACAATAAGATCCCTTTCGAGCCCCTGGTAGAGTGTTTCAACGAACACGGCATCCGTTTCCGGTTGCAGCCATTGACCGCGGGTCTCGCCGGTCAAACTCTGGGTCGGGAAGTTTGTCATCTGGCTGAAACCTTTTTTCGGAATGAGAATCTTGAAAGGTCCCGTCGATTTGGAAAGGTTGTCAATAAACATCCGGGCGAGAGTTTCGAATTCCTGCCTATTGCTCCGCATGAGCAGAATTTCCTGGTTATACTGATAAAACTCCCTGTCCCGGTAGCGGTCGGGAACCTCGCCGACCCACCAGTTGGAAAAGTCGAGACAACCGGGAACAATGATTTGGGGAATGCCGCGTATGGCGGCACTTTTGAGGCGGTCCGGTCCGGCGCTGTAGACACCGCCTGTCACAAGATCGGCAAGCTCGGATGTGACGAGGTCGATGATACCCTGCAGTTCGCCTGCAAGAGTCAGGCTTTCCAGAGCCTTTCCCCCTGGACCGGAGGCATGAAAATGGATGACCTCCTGTTTCTCTTTTTCCAGGGCCTCGGTTATGCGGTCGACAGTGATCTGCACATTTCCGAAGGATGAAACACCGATCAGAGGCGGATGCGACTCGGGTACATCTTCGCTCGAACCTGCGGACCGGCTCATGGCGGTAATCGCTTGCGCCGCATTTCTCAAAATAGCCTCGGTAATCCTGTTCAGGGAGATATCCCCGATCGTCGGATACATGGCGATGTCGCTCTGGGCCACATACCATTGTACCGCGGCTGTTGCCGCCACCGGGGTCACCATGATTTTTGGAAGCAGCGGTGGCAGGGAACGCATAACGCCGCAGGACATGGTCGAGCCGTTGGCGCCGCCAATGCCGATAATTCCGGTAACAGTCCCTGATTCAATTTTATCTCGTACGCAGTTTTGCGCGGATTCGAGCATTAATTGTGACGCGTCGGCCCGCGAGACATTCTTGAGCCCCTTGAATTCGGGGCTGTCGTGATCCAGGGGCGCCGTCGTCTGAACACCCGCGGGCTTGTAACTATGCCCGCGGAGCGAGAGATCAACCACCCAGGGCTCTCCACCGGCATCGCTGAGGTGACGGCAGAAAGTTTCGGCTACGTCAAATTTGCTGTCCAGTGTCATGAGAACAGCGATTACCGGACGGTCAGCAGACATGGACGCTATCTCTTCTATCTCTTCAAAGGCACGGACTTGAACCCCCTTGTAGCCTTAGGAACTGATTCTTCAATGGGAAAACGCTCCGCCGAAGATCCCCCGACATAGCCGTCGAGGCGCGGTTCCTTTTCCAGGAGCGACCCAAAATCTTCCGGCGATTCGATAAAGCCACCGTGAACAGTGATAATGCGATCCGGAAAATCCACTTTGAGAGCATCGCAGATTGATTGGGTGCGTTTTAGGGACGCTTCGTAATCGAGCACGGTTTTCGACCCGATGGTGCCGCCGGAACTGTTGCCGAAGTGGATGATAATATTGTCAACGCCGACGGCGGCCATGGCCAGGGCTTCATCGACGGTGGTACAGAATGCTTTTGTGAACAGGCCCTGCTCGGAAGCAAATTTGAGTGCACTGACTTCCGTCTGGTACCCCATGCCTGTATCTTCCAGGTCCCGCCGGAAATTTCCGTCGATAAGGGCCACCGTCGGACAATTCATCAGACCATCATAGCCCACATCAATGAGCTTACGGATGAAGACCTTCATGTCGCGGGTCGGGTCAGCCGCCAGAATACCGGCTATGACCGGACAATCGTCAACCACATTGATCAAAAAGCGCTCGCCGATTTCCAGGGTTATGGCATTCGCATCCCCTATGGGCAGATAACCTGCCATGGAACTCAACCCCTGCATCCTGAAATAGGCAAGTATGTGAGTGGTGATCATGTCCGCACCGCCCTTGGCGGCCATTTTGCCCGTTATACCGGTACCGCACAGCGCGTCGTAAACCGGCCGCCCAGCGGCAATTTCGCTTCTCAGGCGTGATAAGATCGTATCTCTTGATAAGGCCATGGGAGGGAGTTTCCGTAGATTTGTTTCTGTTTGTCAGGACTTTAGCGAAATTTTATCCAGATTTCGAGCCTAACTTAAATCTGAAGCCTTGCGAATTTTTCAGAATGAATTACACAGAACCCGGACAACAAACTTTAGTCCGGATCCTTTAAGGTGCGGGTCCGGCAAGACGGCTCTGAATTCACAATCCATTTGCTATCACCAAATTCCATATCCCATGACTGCAGAACATGAGCGGCGGCGGACGTTCGCGATAATCTCCCACCCGGATGCGGGTAAAACGACCCTGACGGAGAAATTACTGCTCTCCGGGGGCGCTATCCATCTGGCCGGTCAAGTGCGGGAGAAGGGTAATAACCGTCGCACCCGTTCCGACTGGATGAAGATCGAACAGGAGCGGGGCATATCGGTGACCAGCTCGGTCATGACCTTTGAACGCGATGGGCTGGTCTTCAATCTTCTGGATACGCCGGGTCACGAGGACTTCAGTGAAGATACTTATCGCACCCTGACGGCGGTTGATTCAGCCATCATGGTCATCGATGCTGCCCGGGGTATTGAGAGCCAGACCAGGAAACTCTTCGAAGTCTGCCGTATGCGCGATATACCCATACTGACCATGGTCAATAAGCTTGACAGGGAAGCCCGGGATCCTTTCGAAATACTCGATGAAATTCAGGAAGTGCTGACGCTGGATATCGCGCCAATTCTGTGGCCGATCGGCATGGGACGGGACTTCTATGGCTGCTATGATTTGCAGAACCAGAAATATCTGACATCCAGCGAAGGCCGGGGTGGGACATTCGATAAAGAAATGGCGTGTCCCCATCTTGATGATCCCGCGATTAAAGAAATGGTTCCCGAAAACATTTTGCAGGAAGCCGGCGACGGGATCGAGCTGGCCCGTGCCGGATATTCGGATTTTGATCATGAAGCCTATCTCGCCGGCTACCTGTCGCCGGTTTTCTTCGGCAGTGCCTTAAAGAGTTTTGCCGTCAGTTCGATCGTCGATTTCATAGCCCGATATGCGCCTTCTCCCCGTCCCAGTCCGGCGGATACCCGTATCGTCAAACCCAGTGAAAAATCCGTCAGTGGTTTCGTTTTCAAGGTGCAGGCCAATATGGACAAGAACCATAGGGATAGGGTGGCGTTCATGCGCGTCTGTTCTGGTGATTTCCGTCGAGGGATGAAGCTCCGACAGGTTCGCACCGGCAAAGATGTCATGATGCACAGTCCCATATTTTTCTTTGCCCAGGATCGGGAAATTGCCGAGAATGCCGGACCCGGCGACGTCATTGGAATCCCCAATCACGGCACCGTTCGGGTCGGGGATACGTTTACAGAAGGGGAAGAGGTCCGCTTTACCGGATTGCCGGTGTTTGCTCCGGAAATCCTGCGGCGGGTCCGTCTCGGTGATACGTCGCGCATCAAACAACTGCGCCAGGCCCTTGACGATCTCGCCGAGGAAGGACTGGTTCAGGTCTTTGTACCGGCAATGGGGTCTCAGCGTATCGTCGGAGTCGTCGGGCTTCTGCAACTGGACGTTCTAACGTCACGCGCCAAGCAGGAATATCGCATCGATATAGACTTTGAGACTATTCCTTATGACACCGCCCGTTGGCTGACCACCGAGGATCCAAAAGTTCTCGACAAATTTCTCATGGCAAACAAAGCAAACATCGTACGCGATCGTGAAGACCGTCCGGTGTTCCTGGCCAAGAGTCTGTGGGAGCTTGACTACACGATGAACAAGAACGAAGACATTACGTTTCTCAAGACCCGCGAACTCAAGTAGTTTGCTTTTGCCAGTATAATTTTCAACGGACCCCTGCGGATTGTGATAAGTGTCCGGACGAACTATGTCTGTTGGCACTGACATCCAATTTGAACATGACAGGGTGTGAAAACCATCTGACGCGAGAAAATTCTTATGCAATAACTCTCGAGAGAGTCCAAAACCTATAGGAGGAAACCATGTCTGAAGTAGATCGAATCAATCATATGAGTGAGGATGTGTTTGTCGTAACCCGAGGCGGAGAAACACAAGCCCTCTTTCCCCATGCCGTCAGCGTCTCTGGCGGCCGCACAGTCTACCTGTCCGGCCAGCTGGCCTATGACAAGGACGGAAACAAGGTCAATAGCGACATGGCTGCGGAAATGCGCCAGGTTTGCGAGAACCTGAAGGCTGCCCTCAAAGAAGTTGGCGGTGACATGACGGATATCACGAAGGTCACCACCTATGTAACGGATATGAACGAATTCTTTAAATGCCTCGATGTGCGCCGTGAATATCTGGGAGACGCGTTTCCAACGAGCACAACAATTGAAATTAGCCGTCTTGCCGATCCGGATCTGACCATTGAGATTGAAGCCTGGGCGCACGTGAAGGATTGAGGGCTTCCGAGCATCAACGACTTATATTGAGATGGACAACGAATCCGGTAAGCTCCGAGCTTCCGGGTTCGTTTTGTTTTTTCCGGTGTGGCCGCACCGAATGATCTGCGGGCCTTGTGGTTTTTGGGGCTAGCCGGACGTGTATCCCCCATCCGCATGCAGGGTTTGGCCAGTATAAAAATCGGATGCCTTGGATACGAGGAATAACAGGGGCCCGGCGAGATCCTCAACCTCGCCAAGCCGACCTTTGGGAATTCGCTTAAGGAAGTTGGCGTTGACTTCCCTGGACTCGTCACTGTCTTCGAACATCCAGTCCGTGATGGTAGAGCGGAAAACAATGGGGGCGATGGCATTGACATTGATGCCGTCCTGGCCCCACTCGCATCCCAAGGCGCGCGTTATGCCATTGACGGCAAATTTGGAGGCACAGTAAGCCGTGTAACCCGCGGGATGTCCGAGTGAACCCCGCGCCGACGAGATTAGAACAATCTTGCCGCCATGGCCCTGTTTTAGCATTTGAGCGCCCGCAGCCTTGCACATCAGCCAGGAGATCATCAGATTGACGTCCATTACATTCTGGAAGCGTTCTGGTTCCATATCGACGATCTTGCCGACATCGTTGATACCCGAGCCGACCACCAGAATGTCGACGCGCCCGAACTGGTCGACGGCGCTCTGAATGATTTCTTCGCTGAGAGCCTGAGTATGGGGCTTGGAAATATCGGTTACCACCTCGCCAACCTCGGCACCCAGTTTTCGGCAATCTTCGGCGGTGGTTTTTGTTTCATCGGCCGCAAGAAGCAGCTTGGCCCCCGCACCGGCCAGAATTTTGGCGGCCATGCCGCCAAGAGCTCCGGAAGCGCCAGTAACAACGGCAACCTTGTTTTTGACATCAAAAAGTGCGCTTGGGTTCTCGTATATACTCATTCTTCTAGTTCCTTGGTTTTATCCTTGTACGGAGTTTGTACGGGTTTGCCCGGAGACTTCTTCACCGGCATTCTCAGGTAGTCTCAGCATCACGAATACCGATAGCGAGGCTATTGCCGAAAC
>JANQOC010000358.1 GCA_028279265.1 Hyphomicrobiales bacterium | reverse complement strand
GAAATGGGTCAGGGTTTGTTCACCAAGGTTGCCCAGATTGTTGCCGAGGAATTCCAGGTGAACATTAATCGCATCAAGATCACGGCAACGACGACGGCCAAGGTTCCAAATACATCGGCGACAGCCGCATCTTCAGGTTCAGATTTGAATGGTATGGCCGCGCAGAATGCGGCCCGGAAAATCAAGAATAGATTGGTTGATTTTCTCGCTGAGCGGCATCAGATCGATGCCGACAATATTACATTTCTGCCCGGCAGAGTCCGCGTAGGTGCGGAGGAATATGCGTTCGATACGGTCATCCAGGACGCTTACATGGCGCGCGTTTCTCTTTCGGCAACAGGATTTTACGCAACCCCTAAAATCAGTTGGGAGAAGGAAGAGGGCCGAGGACGTCCCTTCTTTTATTTTGCCTACGGCGCTGCTGTCAGTGAAGTCATCATCGATACGCTGACAGGGGAAAACAAAATGCTGAGGGTCGACATATTGCATGATGCGGGCAAGTCTCTCAATCCGGCTATTGATCTGGGGCAGATTGAAGGTGGATTTATCCAGGGTGCAGGCTGGCTTACAACCGAAGAACTGGTTTGGGATGAAAAGGGTAAACTGCTTACACATGCGCCTTCGACTTACAAAATTCCTGCCTGTTCGGATCGTCCCAAACAAATGAACATAAATCTCTGGAAATCCGGATCGAATGTTGAAAAAACCATTTTTCGATCAAAAGCGGTTGGCGAACCGCCCCTGATGCTTGGTATTTCTGCGTTTCTCGCGCTTTCTGACGCGGTTGCCAGTGTCGCCGGCTACCAGCAATACCCGGATCTCAATGCACCGGCGACACCGGAGCAGATACTAACCGCTATAACCCGGCTGTCTGACCAGAGCCGGGAGGAGATGCAATCTAATGAAAGATAACTGGTTGCAACAATTACTCCGGTTTGCCAGGACCCATGGCATTTTTGCACGCGTGACGGTTCTCAAATCAGAGGGGTCGGCTCCGCGAGAGGTTGGTGCCTGGATGCTGGTCGGCGTATCGGATCAGATCGGCACGATCGGGGGCGGTGCTCTTGAACTGGATGCGACCCGATTGGCCCGGAAATTGTTTGAAAACCGGGTTGCATCCCCTGACACATGGATGCGAGAAGTCAAAGACTACCCGCTCGGTCCCTCCCTTGGTCAATGTTGTGGCGGCTTTGTAAAACTTCTTTTCGAGGTTTTTACCGCAGATGAGGTCAACGAGTTAGTTGCTTTTCATGATTTGGATGGTACCGAGGAGTTTCTTGTTTACCGGCGTGTCGAAAATGGCGAACCCTTGCAGTTCGCGGGCAATCGCAAAGAGTTTCATACATGGCCATTTCAGATTTCAAAATCTATGAGAGAAATGCTGTCTGGACAGCGGCTGCGGAAAGCCCATTTCCACAACGAAACCGGAGGAGAATTCGGCTGGTTTGTCGAGCCTGTTGAAGTGAGGAATATTGCCCTTTACCTCTATGGCGCCGGACATGTTGGACAGGCTGTCGCCCGGGTTTTGCAGGATCTGGAATTCAGGGTTAAGTGGCTGGACTTTTCAATGGATCGATTTCCAGCGAGGGACACAATCCCCGGAAATGCAGAGATCATCGAAACCGACCAACCCCATGTGGTCGGTCAAAATGCAGAAATCGGAGCATTTCATGTTGTTATGACCTATTCCCATTCCGTCGATCTGGCAATCTGCCACGCATTGCTGCAAAAAAACCAGTTTGGTTTTCTTGGTTTGATCGGTTCAAAAACAAAACGCCAGCGTTTCGTCAAAAGATTACTGGAAATGAATATCGACCAGAAAGCCATCGAGCGATTAGTGTGTCCAATCGGAGCCAATGTGACGACAGGAAAACAACCGAACCATATTGCAATCGCCATTGCTGCGCAGCTTGTTGAAGAGATGGAGTTGCGCGAGAATGAAGTTGCCAATTCTATGGGGAATGTAAATCGATGACCAATGAAACGCTTCTGACACTATCTGGTCTCACCAAACAATTCCCCGGTGTTTTAGCGAATGACAATGTGTCATTTGAAATAAAGAAGGGTGAGATCCATGCCCTCCTTGGAGAAAATGGTGCCGGTAAATCAACGCTTGTTAAAATTATTTACGGCGTGAACAAGCCCGATGCCGGAACAATGCTGCTCAATGGCATTCCATTTTCACCGACAAAACCATCGGAAGCGCGTGCCCAGGGTATAGGCATGGTGTTCCAGCATTTTTCACTGTTCGAGGCCCTGACGGTCGCAGAAAATATTGAACTGGGTATAAGCCCCGAACTGGCGAAAAATGGATTGAGAGAACGCATCATCGACATGTCTAAGCAGTACGGTCTGGAACTGGATCCCGACCGTCTCATCGGTTCACTTTCGGTCGGGGTGCGGCAGCGCGTGGAAATCGTTCGATGTCTCCTGCAGGATCCACAGCTGATTATCATGGACGAACCAACATCCGTGTTAACCCCTCAGGAGGTTGACGTGCTGTTTCAGACGTTGCAGCGCCTGCGAAATGAGGGGAGGTCGATACTCTATATTTCCCACAAGCTGGAAGAAATAAGAGCCCTCTGCGAACACGCAACAATTCTGCGGGGTGGAAAGGTCGTAGCCACGTGCACTCCTGCCGAAGAGTCGGCAAAAAGCCTGGCGGAGATGATGATTGGTTCGTCTCTCACGCTACCGCAGCGGGAAACAAATACGCCGGGAGATGTTCGGCTTTCTGTCGAGCACTTATCGCTGAAAAATGAAGATCCATTTGGGGCAGATCTCCAGGATATCAATTTCGAAGTCAAGTCTGGCGAAATTTTCGGTATAGCCGGTGTTGCCGGAAACGGCCAAAACAAACTTATGGAAGCTCTCATCGGCGAAAGATTTTGCGATGGGGCCTCTAAAATTCAACTGGACGGTAAGGAAATTACCAGATCAGGGCCCAATGATAGACGTAAACTGGGTATGTGTTTTATTCCCGAGGAGCGTCTCGGACATGGCGCTGTTCCGGATATGAGTCTTTGGGAAAATACCATCGTTACCGCGCGCGAACGACGCCAGCTCTCAAATAAGGGTTTTATCAATATTGGCGCGGCTCATGAATTCGCCGAGCAGGTCGTCAATGATTTCGATGTCAGAACAGCGGGAATCGAACATGCAGCGCGAAGTCTTTCCGGAGGCAATCTTCAGAAGTTTATTGTCGGTCGTGAACTGCTACAGTCACCCGCGGTTCTCATTGCTTCGCAGCCAACCTGGGGTGTCGATGCCGGTGCCGCATCGTCTATTCATCAGATGCTGCTGAAAATTGCACGGGAGGGGACAGCCATTCTGCTGATTTCCCAGGATCTTGATGAACTGTTTGCAATATCAGACCGGATTGCTGTTATTGCCAACGGTAAACTCTCCAAGCCCGAAAATGTGAAAGACCTGACCATCGAAAAAATCGGTCTCGATATGGGTGGGCAATCGCAGGAAAGTGAAATTCATGCTGAAGCTTGAGAGACGCAAAGAACCATCCAAGTTTATGTTGTATGTTACACCCTTTGTTGCGGTGGTCCTGACTATGCTGGCTGGCCTGCTGTTGTTTTTGTTGTTGGGTAAGGCCCCCGTTCAGGCCATTACACTGATTTATTTCACTCCCCTGACCTCCATTTTCAGTTTGACGGAACTCGCTGTAAAAGCGACGCCGCTCATCCTCATTGCCATCGGACTTTCTTTCGGCTTTCGAGCCGGCATCTGGAATATCGGCGCCGAGGGACAGTTCATAATGGGGGCAGTATGCGGTGGTGCTGTCGCATTGGCCTTATATGAAGTTCAGGGTATCTGGGTGCTTCCGCTGATGTGTGTCGCCGGCATTATCGGCGGGATGTTGTGGGCCGCGATTCCGGCTTACTTGCGGATCAGGTTCAATGCTAATGAAATTCTTGTAAGCCTTATGCTGGTTTATGTTGCGACACTCCTGCTGAGTATTCTCGTCCACGGCGTATTGCGAGATCCGGATGGGCACAATTTCCCGGAGAGCCGTCTATTTCATGACTCCGCAACATTACCGATTTTGATTGAGAATACCCGTGCACATCTGGGTATTATTGTAACACTCGTTGTCGTTGTCATTGCCTGGGTCTTTGTTCAAAGACATATTATCGGTTTTCAGATTAAAGCGTTGGGCGATGCACCGCGGGCTGCAAAGTTTGCCGGATTTTCAGAAAACAGAATTATCTGGTTGTGCTTCCTTACATCAGGCGCATTGGCCGGACTGGCTGGTTTATTTGAAGCTGCGGGTCCCGTTGGGCAGCTGGTACCGGCTTTGCCTGTCGGTTACGGTTTTACGGCAATCATTGTCGCATTCCTTGGCCGCCTCAATCCGATCGGAATTTTCCTCGGTGGTTTGCTCATGGCTCTGACATATATCGGTGGTGAAGGCGCGCAAATCGCGATGAGCCTGCCAAGCGCGACAACCAGCGTGTTTCAGGGCATGCTGCTTTTCTTCCTTCTGGCAACGGATATTCTCATAAATTTCAGATTTCGCTGGATTTCCAAGAAGCCGGACTCCCTGGAACCGGCGCCTGTAAGCCTTCAGCAAGCGGAGTAAACAGAAACCATGGATCTATTTGTTAATATTCTTCTGGGTATCTCCATTGCTGCGACACCTCTGGTTTTCGCTGCGATCGGCGAGCTTGTTGTCGAGAAATCCGGTGTTCTGAATCTCGGTGTCGAGGGGATGATGATCATTGGTGCGATCAGCGGATTCGCGGTGACCATCGAAACCGGAAGTTTTATCCTGGGCATCCTTGCCTCCATCGTCGCCGGTGCTCTTATGGCTTTTCTCTTCGGCGTGCTGACACAGTCACTGCTGGCTAATCAGGTCGCAACCGGTTTGGCACTGACAATGTTCGGTCTCGGGTTGGCCGCGTTGATCGGACAGGATTATTCGGGAAAATCGACGGGTGACTTTCCCAAACTCGATATCCCGTTCATCAGCGATCTTCCGATTGTAGGACCGCTTATTTTTGGTCAGGATTATCTGCTTTACCTTTCGATCATTCTCGTTGTTGCCGTGATCTGGTTTTTCAATAAAACCCGTGCCGGCCTAATAATCCGGGCGATTGGCGAAAATCACGACGCGGCCCATACCATCGGTTATCCCGTTGTTCTGTATCGCTACTACGCGCTGCTGTTCGGTGGTGCATGCGCCGGACTTGGTGGTGCTTACCTGTCTCTCGTCCAGACACCGATCTGGGTGGAAAATATGACAGCCGGACGAGGCTGGATCGCATTGGCGCTTGTGGTCTTTGCTGCCTGGCGGCCAGGCCGGGCTCTGCTCGGGGCTTACCTTTTCGGTGGTATTACGATCTTGCAACTACACAGCCAGGGCTTTGGAATTAATATTGAGCCGCAAATCCTTGCTATGCTGCCGTATCTTGCTACCATTGTCGTACTGGTATTGATTTCACGGGATAAAACGAAAGTCAGACTGAATGCTCCCGCGAGTCTGGCGAAATCATTTTATGCTTCTACGTAAGGACTGAAACAATAGGAATACAGAAACACTAAACAATAGTGACAAGGAACAAGACAAACAGAGGAGAAAATTTATGAAGCGTTTGTTTGGTATGATCTGGGTACTCGGGGCACTTGCCTTACTGGCAGCACCTCTGGTTTCCACACCTGCCTATGCGCAGAAAACAAAAGTCGGTTTTGTCTATGTCGGACCCATCGGTGATCACGGTTGGTCCTATCAGCATCACCAGGGCTTGCTGGAACTTAAGAAGGCTTTCGGTGACAAAGTTGAAACGACTCATGTTGAGAATGTCTCGGAAGGCCCCGACGCAGAGCGCGTCATTCAGCAACTCGCCCAGGCCGGACACAACATCATTTTCACGACGTCCTTTGGCTACATGAATCCGACGCTCAAAGTTGCCAAGCGATTTCCAAATGTGAAGTTCGAGCATTCGACGGGATTTAAGAGGTCGAAAAACGTCTCAACCTATAATATCAGATTCTATGAAGGCCGATATGTCGCCGGGATCGTTGCGGGCAAGATGTCCAAGTCCAACACCATCGGATATATCGCCTCTTTTCCCATTCCCGAAGTCGTAATGGGTATTAATGCCGCTTATCTTGGGGCCAAGTCGGTCAATCCCGATGTGAAGTTCAAAATTGTCTGGGTTAGTACCTGGTTTGATCCGGGTAAGGAAGCCGATGCGGCGAAAGCGCTGTCAGACCAGGGTGCCGATGTTCTGTTCCAGCACACGGACTCTCCGGCGGCCATGAAACTGGCGGAACAAAAGAACATTTCAGCCATCGGACAAGCGTCCGACATGAAAGCATTCGGGCCCAATGCACAATTAACGGCGCTCGTTAATAACTGGGGACCTTACTATGTCAGCCGGGTGAAAGCCGCTATGGATGGTTCCTGGAAGTCGACGGATACCTGGGGCGGAATCGGGCAGAACATGCTGAACATTGCCGCTTGGGGAAGCAAGGTGCCGGCCGATGTCGCCAAACTTGCGGAAAAAGCCAGGGATGATATTGCCAGTGGTAAATTACATCCCTTCACGGGACCCCTGAAGAAGCAGGACGGAAGTGATTTTCTCAAGGCCGGTGAAGTCATTTCCGACAAAGACCTGTCGGGCATGAATTTCTACGTGCAGGGTATTGACGGTAAATTGCCAAAATAAAATGGATGGCCGGGAGCTCAAACCGATTTTGGGCTCCCGGCCTCCTGAACCAAGAAGTTGTCGACCCTAATGACCACGTCGACGAAAAATTCCCTTGCTCTCCTCGGGCAGACTTTTTCATTTACAAATGATCCATTTGCTATGGGGGTTGACCGTGCGGTTTCGTTTCATTCCCGCGGTGCCGTAGTCATTGAAGACGGGAGAATAATCGACGTCGGCCCGGCAGATGGCGTGCGCGACAAATTCCCCGGAATCGATTTCGTTGACTATGGTGAACACCTGATCATGAGTGGATTTGTGGATTGTCACATTCACTATCCACAGAGCGAAATCATTGGCTCCTACGGCGAGCAACTACTTGAATGGTTGTCGAAATATACCTTCCCTGCAGAAGGTAAATTTACAGACGAATCCCATGCGCGATCCATTGCCCGTTTCTTCCTCGACGAACTTTTGAGAAACGGAACGACCACGGCATCGGTTTACTGCACCGTGCATCCACAAAGTGCAGACGTGTTTTTTGAAGAAGCGGAAAGCAGGGATATGTGCGTGGCCGCGGGCAAGGTGATGATGGATTGCCATGCACCTGCCAATGTCTTGGACACGGTTCAATCATCTTATGACGATTCCGAAGCCCTCATCAATAAATGGCATAATCAGGAGCGTCTGAAATATGTGGTCTCGCCCCGATTTGCCC
>JANQOC010000355.1 GCA_028279265.1 Hyphomicrobiales bacterium | reverse complement strand
GTTATAGTGAAAGTACACAGCCTCGTAACAAAATTCAAAAAGACCGGTATATTAGTCTGAAAGGCGCGATTGGTCCCTCTGGAGGTACGGGCAAATCAGTTGTCCATGCGCCCTGTTTCCTCGCTGACGGGGCCGGTTGGGGGGCCTCCTGTCCAGTCCTGATGAACAGACGGAACATCAATTCTTTTGCGCAACTGCTCGCGTACATCGCGCCACCTGAATCGGATCGAATTGATGACGATTTCTCTGTCCAGTTCTTTGAATTCTTTGATGACCGGGGCAAATTCCACGACGCCTTCCGGACTTTTAGTAAAAGCCTTCTCTCCCTCCGGTGCCTCCGGCCAGTTCACATACGGCAAACGAGCTTCAAACTCCGCCCGGCATTGATCCCTTACAGAATAGAAGTCGGGGTCGTCGAACCCCTGAGCCGTGGCCTGTTCGTAACACAGGCGCGCCAAGGCCTCACATTCCGATTTATCCTGCCTGTCCTTCATCGCTGTTGCGACGCAAAATACTGTGAGATCCGAGAGACAAATTCCATAAACCCGCCATTTCGCAAGGGCGAGTGAGGGGGCAAATTCATCGTCTTGAAATACTTTGACGAATTTGGTTCCCATACGTGTCTTCAGATATCCATATAACGATGTTTGCGCAACATAGGCGGCCCGGGTCTGAATGAATTCGACGAGTTCCTCGGTGGTCGTTATGGGGTTTTTGCGAAACCGAATCGTCAATGTCGGCCACAGCTGCCTTAGGGCTTCACCAAAGTTTTTCAAGAGCCTTCCTATCTACTTTAGTCTTAGAAAAGAGGACAAATTGCACCAAAAGTATAAGAAAGAACCGCTGTTTCGACATTGTTGTCTACTTCTGGAGTGGGTATTTTTTAAGTGAAGGTCATTCGGACCTTAACAGTCGATCTCTGCAAGATCAAATCGGGAGGTAACCCATGTCTCAGAACGATTCTGAAGCCAGGGAACGCCATTGGGAAAAAACCAGGAGCCTGATGATTCTGGTTCTCGCTTTATGGTTCATATTCTCAATTGTCATTCACTGGTTTGCGAAAGATCTGAATGGTATGTCATTTCTCGGCTTTCCAGTCGGATATTACATGGCCGTTCAAGGTTCGCTCATAATTTTTGTCATACTCATCTTTTTCCTGAACTGGCGGCAGGACGCTATTGATGAAGAATTTGGGTTTGCAGGTGATAACGAGGACGATAGTGGTCCGCAGCTCGGGGGGGATAACTGATGAAGGGTGATTTTATATCCAATCTACCTAAAATCTACGGTCTCTATACCGGCGGTTTTTTAATCTTTATCCTGCTCATGGCCATTCTCGAACAGGTCGGCGTCAGCGGTGAAACAATCGGTATCCTGTTTGTTCTGTTCACAATTTTCATTTATGCAGCCATCGGTTGGCTCTCGAGAACCATGGAAGTGGGTGCCTACTACGTCGCGGGACGTCAGGTCCCACCAGTCTTCAACGGGATGGCGACAGCTGCTGACTGGATGTCCGGCGCGTCCTTCGTCGCCCTTGCCGGCGGTATCTACTTTGGTGGCCATGGTTATCTGGCCTTCGTTGTCGGATGGACAGGCGGTTACGTGCTTGTTGCGGCCCTTATGGCACCTTATCTGCGCAAGTTCGGCTGCTATACAGTTCCGGATTTCATAGGTACCCGTTATGGTGGTAACCTCGCACGGTTCTGTGCTGTACTTATTCTAGTGGTCGCATCCTTTACCTATGTGACCGCTCAGATTAACGCGACAGGAACAATCGCAGCCCGAGCTCTGCAAATTCCATTTGAAGTCGGCGTCTGGTTCGGTCTTCTGGGTATTCTGCTCTGCTCGATGCTGGGTGGTATGCGCGCGGTGACCTGGACCCAGGTGGCTCAGTATATCGTGCTTATCATCGCCTACCTTGTCCCGGTTATCTGGATGTCCAATAAACAGGGATTTGGAGTCATACCCCACTTCTCCTATGGCGATGCCGTCATGAGAATCGGTGAACTGGAAGCACAGTTGGGCGTTGGTACGAAAGCGACGGAATCCTTCCCGGGTGTTCGTGTGCTGACAACTCTGCACAACGCACCGGGAGAAGGATTGTCGAGCTGGAAATTCGCGACACTGGCGATTTGTATGATGGCGGGTACCGCATCTCTACCGCATATTCTGATGCGCTACTTTACCACGCCATCTGTACGCGCGGCGCGGAAGTCTGTGGCATGGTCACTCTTCTTTATCTTCCTGCTGTACTTCACAGCACCGGCACTGGCAACACTGACGAAGCTACAAATCTTTGATCCTAATCTTGCGACTGGAATTATTGGCAAGGCTGTTGCCGATGTTCAGGCCCTGGACTGGATACAGAAATGGAGCGCCGTGGGTATGCTGGCGATATCGGACAGCAACAAGGACGGGATCTTACAGATCAACGAGTTCTTCATGCGACCAGATATTGTCGTGCTGGCAACCCCGGAAATTGCAGGTCTACCCTTCGTGATTTCCGGTCTGGTGGCGGCTGGTGGTATGGCGGCAGCCATGTCAACGGCTGACGGGCTGCTTCTGGCGATCGCCAATGCGCTCAGTCATGATCTTTACTACAAGATCATTGACCCGAAAGCGGATACGCGTGTTCGTCTCATTGTTGCCCGCGCGCTCCTGATCATCATCGGGGCGGCTGGGGCCTTTGTGGCCAGTCTCAAGCTCACCGGTATCCTCGGAGCTGTGGCTTGGGCGTTCTGCTTCGCCTGTTCGGGCTTGTTCTTCCCGCTAGTCCTCGGGGTCTGGTGGAAACGAGCGAACCGTCCAGGGGCTATAGCCGGTATGGTGTTCGGTTTTGCAGCCGGGTCGCTCTATCTGTATTACCTCAGAACAGGTGGCGCACCGATCCTCGGGATTGATCATTTAAGATTTGGCATGATAGGCATGCCGGTCAGCCTGATCGCTATGGTGGTTGTCAGCTTAATGACAGCAGAACCCGACGAGGAAACACAAGCTATGGTCGACGAAGTTCGAATTCCTTCTGGAAAAACGATCCTTTCAGAATCGCACTGATTCGACCAAATTAAATGCCAGGGGCAGAGCCATTGCTCTGCCCCTTTTTTATTTCCGGAAGATTTGTCGACAAGGGCGCGGAATTCAACACATGGAACACACTTTCCAGGCCTTTCCACTCTGGGTGATTATTGTCGATTATATTTTGGGCACGATCATGTGGACCCTGATCGGTCGCTCCGCAATGAACCTGTTCCTGCCGGAGGACAGCGACTTTTTCTTTATGAAATTTTTTGTGCGCGTTACCGATCCGATATTGAAATTATTCAAGCCCGTTACGCCCTCATTTTTGATACCGCTGGTGGTCCCGCTGTTTGTCGCCTGGTTTTTCTATATGATCCGCTTTTATCTTATGCCCTGGCTGCTGGGTTATTCGGTACTGGGCATGCTTTCCTTCCCTCTCGAAGGAGAAATTGCGCGGGCGCTTTACGATCTTTTTGGACCGGGCACATCGCAATAAAACTGCTGCAATTGTTTTTTGGGCTAAGATTTTAGCCGATTATAGAGTGCGCGGACGTACCTGCGGTCGGCAGCATCAAACTCGCCCTCTTTGATATCTTCCAGATAACCGTCGAGTTCCGCCTTGAGTTCGCTTGATATTCCCGAACGCTGCCGCAGTTTCTCAATCAGCTTCTTCGCCTCTTCATTGTCGATAGACGTCTCTGGCTGGGGCGGTTCGGCATCGACGTCAAGATCGTCGTCTGCTTCGTCATCATCACTATCGTCCCTTTCCGGCACCAGCAGATCGTTCCAGCTGAGTTCAGATGCTTCCAGGGCACTGTGTATTGATTTTGCGGCGGCGACAACAACCTCGTCGTTGTCGTCCCCGAGTTGATGCAGATTTTTCAGAAGTTCTTCGCGGTCCAGTCCGTCCGACATTCGGTTCTCATCCCTGCTCGGTTGTGATTTTCGTGATAGGCTTAGTCAATAATCCCGACAATGTCTAATACGAATATGTGATCTGGAAGAGCCACCGCGTCTGTCGGGGAGGCTCCGCTCTCAGTTCTCCGATGATCCGCAGTTGCCGGCAATCGGGGTTTCGACTATGACAGATTCTCCGGCTTTGAGCGTGGTCTGATCGCAACCCTCCAGCTCATCCAGTTCACCGTTCAGGCGTTTCACCAGGGTCCGGCCGCATTTGCCGTCGGAACCGCCGTTAAGACCGCGTGGCGGAATTTTCCTGTGAGACGACAATATCGCACAATTCATTTCCTCCAGAAAACGAATCTGCCGGTAGGTCCCGCGACCTGCCTTCCAGGGATCATCGCTGGCAATTTCATCGGCGATGTGAAAATCTTCGAGAATAACCGGGTAACGGAATTCGAGAATTTCCGGGTCGGTAAGCCGGGAATTTGTCATATGGACCTGGACCGCATCGGTGCCAGAGAAACCGGGTCCCGCGGGAGAGCCGGAACATATGGTTTCATAGTACTGATATTTGTCGTTCCCGAACGTCAGATTATTCATGGACCCCTGGCTGTTGGCCATTGCCCCCAGAGCGGCCAGCAGCGTATTGGTTATGTGCTGGCTGGTTTCGACATTGCCTGCGACAACGGCGGCAGGATAGCGGGGTTTGAGCATGCTGCCGTCGGGAATGACAATATTGATGGGCCGCAAGCAGCCGGCATTCATGGGTATGTCGCCTTCGACCATCAGCCTGAAACAATAAAGAACCGCGGCCCGGGTCACCGGTTCCGGGGCATTAAAATTAGATTCCTGCTGATCCGATGTTCCGGTAAAATCAACGGTGGCTTCGCGGCTCTCGTGATCAACCGTGATTTTGACTTTGATTTGCGCACCCTGATCGGTTTCATAAGCGTATTCGGAGTCATGCAGCGCATCGATCACCCGCCGCACACATTCCTCGGCATTGTCCTGCACGTGGTCCATATAAGAGTGGACGACATCAAGACCGTATTGGGTGACCATTTTGCGCAGCTCCTGAACACCTTTTTCATTGGCGGCGATCTGGGCTTTCATATCGGCAATATTTTGCGCGACGTTGCGGACGGGATAGGGATGTTCGGTCAGCAGCTTGATAAGCGCTTGTTCCTGGAACTGTCCCGACTTTGTCAGGTGGAAGTTGTCAAACAGCACCCCTTCCTCATCGACGGTTTTCGCCTGTGGCGTCATCGATCCCGGTGCCGTACCGCCGACATCGGCGTGATGTCCCCTTGAGGCTACGAAAAAGATGATATCCGCGCCATTTTCATCGAAAACCGGTGTCACGATGGTGATATCCGGCAAGTGCGTACCGCCATTGTAAGGTGCGTTCAGGGCATACACATCTCCGGGTTGCATTTTTCCCTTATTCAGTTTGATGATTGTTTCCACCGACCTGTCCATGGAACCCAGGTGAACAGGCATGTGCGGGGCGTTGGCGACCAGTCGGCCATCGGAGGTGAAGACGGCACAGGAAAAATCGACCCGCTCCTTGATATTCACGGAGTAGGCGGTGTTCTGCAGGGTCACCCCCATTTGCTCGGCAATAGACATGAACAGATTGTTGAACACTTCAAGCAATACGGGATCGGCATCGGTCCCCACGGCTTTCCGTGCAGCCGCTGCCTGATAGCGGTCGAGGACAATATGGTTGTGCCGGGTCACTTTTGCCCGCCACCCCTCTTCGATGACAATGGTTTGATGCGGCTCAATAATGAGGGCCGGACCGGTAATCGACAGACCCGGCTTGAAGGAATGGCGATCACTGTGAATTTCGGCGTCTCGCCACTGGCCATCCTTGTAAAACGTCGTCACGGATTCTGCCGGACGCTCGTGCTCAACTTCGTCCTGTTCCTCTTCAACCAGGGGCTGGCCGCCTCCCACGGCTTCAACTTCAACGGCTTCGACGAAAATAGGCTTGTCGTCATAAATGAAGCCGAACTGCTTGCGATGGGATTGTTCAAATTCGTCGATCATGGTGCCGGCATCCGTATGAAAAACCGGAATCGACATATCTGTTCCATCATATCTGAGATGAACTTTCGGAAAGAGTTCGATG